>JAIRNL010000111.1 GCA_031258035.1 Azoarcus sp.
GCGTGCCGGAGCCGGAGACCTATGCGATGTTGCTGGCCGGGCTGGGCGTGATCGGCGCGGTGGCGCGTCGGCGCACGCGGGGGTAAGCGCGGGCCGCGCGGTCTTCAAGGAAAACGGCGTCCTCGGACGCCGTTTTTTTTGGGGGGGGAGGGGAATCGCCCCTATCCGATCGCAATGGGACAGCTTGCCGTCGGCGGCGAAAAATCGGTGAAAATGAGCCCCTTCCATCGAGACGATCCCATGACTCTCATTCCTCCCAAAGGCCGCGCCGGCCTTGCCCGCATCGTTGCCGCCGCCGGGTATTCCCGCGACGGACTCGTCGCCGCATTCAAGGGCGAGGCGGCTTTCCGCCAACTGGTGGCCTTGCATGCCGTGCTGATTCCACTGGCTTTTTTCTGCCCGGTGAGCCGGGGCGAGCGCGCGCTGATGGTTGCCGCCTGCCTGCTGTCGCTCATCGTCGAACTTTTCAATTCGGCAATCGAGGCGGTGGTCGACCGCGTTTCAGAAGAGCGCCATCCGCTCTCGAAAAACGCCAAGGACATGGGGAGCGCGGCACAAAGCGTCGCGCTGGCGCTGGTAGCGGCGGTGTGGGGGCTGATTCTGCTGGGCTGAGAGGGGGTTTTCAACATACCAACATTGGCGATCAGGCATTCCCAGGCAGGGCAGGCACGGGGGCCTGCCCCGCGCATTTCGCCAATTATGGGTGTTTTGAAAACACCCAGTGAGGGGCGCTCCGCGCCCTTTGCACGCAAGGACAGTCAGGGGCGCTTCGTGCCCTTTGCACACAAAGACAGTCAGGGACGCTTCGTGCCCTTTGCATGCAAACACACCCCATGACGCAGTCTATGCACACCCCTGTCATTCCGCGCGAAGTCGCGGAATCCACGCGTCGTCTGGATTCCGCGACTACGCGTGGAATGACAGTGAGGGGGTGTTTTCAAAATACCCATAATTGGCGAAATGCGCAGGGCAGGCACGGGGGCCTGCCCCTACGAGACGGACGGGCGTGCCCAGCGAACAGGCCGCCGCGCGGGACGCAATGTAGGGGCAGGCCCCTGTGCCTGCCCTGCCTGGGGATGCCTGATCGCCAATTATGGGTAGGGTATTTTGAAAACACCCTCAAAGACCGACCTGACCGCCACGCCCTTGGGCGGCCCCATGTACCGCGGGGGAGATGTACGAGTCCACGCACGGAGATGTACGAGTCCGTGAGCGGAGATGTACGAGTCCACGCGCGGGGATGTACATCTCCTGGCAAAACCAATACGGGGTTTTGCAAGAACCTGTACATCTCCCGACAAAACCAATACGGGGTTTTGCAAGAACTCGTACATCTTTCCGACACATGGCTGCCAGAACGGCATCGCGCATCAGGCCAAGGTGTTCCCCGCGCACAGTTGCGTTGCCCAGGGCCGCGCGGGCCATGCAGGCTGTTTCATCCGCCTTCCAGCATGCAAAGTCGTGCCGTCACGCCGAGTTCTCCTTGCGGCGCTGGAGCAGCAGGCTGGCTTCGTCGGCGGGCACCGGTTTCGAGAACAGATAGCCTTGCCCGAAGTCGCAGCCAATGGCGCGCAGCATTTGCAATTGGTCTTCTTTTTCGATGCACTCCGCCACCACGGCCATGCCCAGGTCGTGAGCCAGGCCGATGCTGTGGCGGACGATGGCGCGCAGGTGCTCGTCGGTGGCGACGGCGCCGATGAAGGAGCCGTCGAGTTTGATGATGTTGCAAGGCAGGGTGTGCAGGTAGCTGAGCGCCGAATAGCCCGTGCCGAAATCGTCGATCAGGACCGCGATGCCGGCTTCGCGCAGTTGGTGCAGGGTTTCGATGTTCGGGCCGTCGGCGCGGGTGAGCAGGCTTTCGGTCACTTCAAACCGGAGGTGTCTGGGGGTGAGGCCGTGGTCGGCGATGATGCTGAGCAGTTCGGGCGCCAGGGACGCGCGCATGAGTTGGCGCGCCGACAGGTTGACGCTCACCGGCGGCGATTCGGTGTCGGCCTGGCGCTGCCATTGCAGGATGTCGAGGCAGGCGCGGTGGAGCACGAAGACGCCCAGTTCGTGGATCAGGTCGAGGGATTCCGCCAGCGGGATGAAAACGCCGGGCGGAATCGGGCCCCGCCGCGGGTGTTGCCAGCGCACGAGCGCCTCGAAACTGGCGATGCCGCAGTCGAAAAGACGCACGATGGGCTGATAGGCGACGGTCAGGGTTTTTTCGGCCAGGGCGCCGCGCAGTTCGGTTTCGAGCGTCAGGGTCGTGAGCATGTGGGTGTGCATCGCGGTCTGGAACACCTGGATCGTTTCGGATTCGCTGCTGCGCGCCGCTTGCAGGGCGCTGTCCGCGTCGCGCAGCAGAGTGGCGGCGTCGGTATCGTCGTCGTCGCTCGAAGCCAGTCCGCCGCGGCACGTCAGATGCAGTGCCTGGCGCTCGCCGGGCGCGGTGAAATCGGGAAGCCTGAGCAGGTCGCGGGCGATGTCCCTGGCTTCGTCGATCGAGGTGATGTCGTGCAGGAGGATGGCGAACTGATCGGCGCTCAGGCGGGCAGCGATGTCGCCGCTGCGCAGGTTGCGGACGAAGTGTTCGGCGACGTGGCGCAGCAGGTGGTCGCCGGCGGTGTGGCTGTAGCTGTCGTTGATCAGATGGAAGCGTTCGAGGTTGGCCGCCAGCACCACGCAGCGGAAGTGCGCGTCGCGGCCCCGGCGCGCCAGCGCCTGTTGCAGATGCTCGATGAAGAGCGACTGGTTGGGCAGGCCGGTGAGGGGGTCGTGCATGGCGTCATATTGCCGCTGTTGCTCGACGCATTTGCACTTGTGGATGTCGCTCACCGAGCCGGCCATCCGCACGGCCCGGCCGCGCTCGTCGCGGCCGGCGATGCCGTGGGTCATGATCCAGCGGTAGCTGCCATCGTTGTGGCGGATGCGGTGCTCGAAGGTGAAATACGGGGTGGCGCCTTTCAGGTGTTCGACGAGGCGGTCGTGGAAGGTGGCGGCTTCGTCCGGGTGCAGGCGCGCGGTGAAAAACGTGCTGGGCATTTCCTGCAATGAACTGGCCGATGTCGGGGCATCGAGGGGCAGGCCGAATATTTCGCAGAACCGGGGTGAGAAACGGCCGTGGTCGCCGGCGATGTCCCAGGTCCACAGGCCGTCGTTGGCGCCGGCGAGCGTCAGGGCAACGCGATCGTTGCTTGTTGCGAGACGTTCAGCCAGATCTCGCAGTTCGTTGCGCAGGGTGTTCACGTGGCGGGCGAGGCGGGCGAGCGCGTCGTTGCCTTCGTCGGGCAGGTGGCTTTCAGGCTTGCCGCCGGCCATGGCTTCGCAGCCAGCCAGGATGCGCGACAGGCGATCGTATGGCTTGCGGCCAATAGCCAGGAAGAGCGCGAAGGTGGCGAGGATCAGGGTGAGGGCGAGCGGCACGCCCTCCCGGATGACCGATCGCCGGGTTGCCGACAGGCCCGCGTTCGAGATGCCGAACTGGAGAAACCCGGTTTCGGCGCGCGGCAGCGGTAGCGGACGGCGCACGTGGATCAGCGGGCGGTCGAGCAGGTGGGGGGCGATTTCGCCGCCGCTGGTGGTGGTGGTGACATCGGGGGGATGCAGGGTTTCTTGTCCTGGCAGTCCCGCGGAAAGCAGGATGTTGCCGGCGGCGTCGCCGACGCGCACGTAGATGAGGCCGTCTTCGGCGCGGGCGAGCAGCTCGCCCAGGGCGTTTTGCAGCGAGCCGAAACCGGGGCGGTCGAAATGGGGGGCGGTCATGGCGTGCAGGAGGCCCGCGTTCTGCACGATCAGGTTTTCCAGATTGTGGCGGGCGGCGTTTTCCAGCAGCCGCATGCTGTTGCCCAGGAGCAGGACCAACAGCAAGACCTGCGACACCGTGCTGGCGAGCAGGAGCCGGGTCCCGGTTGGGGCATCGCGGAAAAACTTCTGGATGTGCATGGCGCTCCTTTCCGGAACGGAAATCTGTTCAGCCGGGCGGGCCGGGCGGTGGATCGTGGCGGGCGAGATGGGCATGCGCGTTCAGGCAGATGCCGATCAGGATCATCGGCAGGCAGAGCCATTGCGCGGTGGTCAGCCCCAGGCCGAGGGAACTGAAAATGCCGGGGTCGGGGGTGCGGAAGTATTCCGCGATGAAACGCAGGATGCCGTAGCCGGCGAGGAAAAACCCGGAGACCGCCCGGCGCGGACGGGGACGGGACGAATACCACCACAGCAGCGCGAACAGCAGCAGCCCTTCGCCAGCGGCCTGGTAGAGCTGTGACGGGTGGCGCGGCAGCTCATCGACCCAGGGGTAGCGCATGGCCCAGGGCAGGGCTTCGCTCATGGGGCGTCCCCAGAGTTCGCCGTTGATGAAATTGCCGATGCGTCCCGCGAACAGTCCGATCGGCACCATCGGGGCGATGAAATCGGTGATTTCCCAGAATCCCCGCCCATGGCGGCGGCCGTAGAGCCACATGGCCAGCAGGACGCCGAGGAAGCCGCCGTGGAAACTCATTCCGCCCCGCCAGAGCGCGAGGATTTCGGCCGGATGGGCGAGGTAGTAGCCTGGCTGGAAAAACAGTACTTCTCCCAGGCGGGCGCCGAGGATGACGCCGAAGACGCCGTAGAAAAGCAGGTCGTCGATGGCCTGGGCGCTCCAGCCCGGTTCCGGCCCGCGGCGCGAGCGCAGGCGGGCGAGGATGGCGAAGCAGGTGAAGGCGAAGAGGTACGCCAGGCCGTACCAGCGCACGCTGAGCGGGCCGATGGAAAAGGCGATGGGATCGAATTGGGGATGTGTCAACATGGGAAAAAGAAAGGAAAACGGACTGCCCGCGCACGGAACAGTCCTTGTTGGAGGATGGCGGAGAGGATTTTGTTTCACCCGATGGGAAATCCGGCAGCGCCCTCTATAATCGCATCTCGTTCAAATGGTGGGAATTTTCATGTCAATCCTCGTCTGCGGTTCGATGGCTTACGACAATATCATGGTCTTTGGCGACCGTTTCAGAAACCACATCCTGCCCGAACAGATTCATATTTTGAACGTCTCCTTCCTGGTGCCGGAATTGCGCCGCGATTTTGGCGGCTGTGCGGGCAATATCGCCTACAGCCTTCGCCTGCTGGGCGCCGATCCCCTGATCGTCGCCACGGTCGGCGACGACGCGGCGGATTACCGGCAAAGGCTCGGGGAACTCGGGCTGCGCCAGGATCATGTGCGCCATGTGCCGGGCACCTATACCGCGCAGGCGTTCATCACCACCGATGCCGACGACAACCAGATCACCGCTTTTCATCCCGGCGCAATGATGTATTCGCACCAGAACGATGTGCGCCTGGCGCGGGGCGCGCAGCTTGCCATTGTTTCGCCCGATGGGCGCGACGGCATGTTGCGTCACGTCGAAGGGCTGGCTGGGATGGGGGTGCCTTTCGTGTTCGATCCCGGCCAGGCGCTGCCGATTCTTTCCGCCGCCGAGTTGCTGCATTGTCTGGATCTGGCGCGTTATTGCACCGTCAACGACTACGAGGCGCGATTGATTTGCGACAAGACCGGGCTTGCCATCGAGGCCCTGGCTGCCGGCGTCGAGGCCCTGGTGGTGACGCGCGGCGGCGAGGGGTCGTACATCTACGCCGACGGCGGGCGCATCGAGGTGCCGGCGGTGCCGGTCGATGCGGTGGTCGACCCGACAGGTTGCGGCGATGCTTACCGCGCCGGCTTGCTTTACGGGATTTCCCGGGACTGGGACTGGCTGTCCTGCGGGCGGATCGCGGCGGTGATGGGGGCGCTCAAGATCGGCCATCGCGGCGGCCAGAACCATCGCCCGACGCGCGGGGAAATCGAGGCCGCCTACCGCGACGCTTTCGGCGTGGCCCTCCGGCTGGACTGAGCCTCGCCCCTGGTTTCGTCAGGGATAGAAGTGCCCGATCCGGTAATTGCTTGGATTGACGCCGGCCACTTCCAGATCCATGCGCACCGGGGTGTCGCTGCGCGGCGCGATGCCGCCCTTGGCCAGTTGTTCGGGCGGCGCCCATTCGGCGGGCGTGATGACGCGGCGCACGAGAGGCTGGTTGGTGAGGTCGAGCAGCGTGAGTTCGATGTTCGGCCATTCCTGGGCGAAAGCGGCCTGGTTGCTGACCGTGGCGTAAAAGATGTAATGGCCGGGGCGATCATCCTGGCGCAGGATGCCATAGTCGTCGATGCGAATCTGTCCCGCGTCCTGCGGCAGCGGCATGGCGCAACCGAAGGTCTCGCAGGCCGAGACGAAAAACGGGCGCGTGTCGGGAAACTGCCGGGCGATGCTGTGCCGGAAAAGGAAACTCGCCTGGATGAACAGCGCCGCGCCCAGCACGAGGACAAGCGATGTCCATGCGGCGCGCGCGCGGGGCGTCATCGGTTTGCCGTAGATGTCGAAATGGTGGGCGGCGCTCTTGTGGGAACCGGCGCTTTCACTGGATTCGCGGTTTTCGCGCGTGGCGTCCTTGTTGCGCAAGGCCCGGCGGGTGGCCTTGCGCTCGGCGTTCATTTCGGCTTCGATCTTGTCGATCTTGGCTTCGAGAGCGAACTTGGCGGATATTTCGTCCAACACTTCGTCGTCGACGACGTCGGCCGCCGCCTCCACGACCTTGGGCGCGGACGCTTCCGCCTCCTTGCCGCCGAAAATGGAAAGCCCTTTCCTGGCGGGTTTGTTCTGCTTGCCGCGCCGGGCCCGTTTTTCCCTGTCCTTGTCCCGGTCGGGCCGGGCGCGCGCGGCCCGGGGTGTTCCGCCCATCTGGGAAAAGATGGCGTCGTCGTCATTGGGCCGCGCCGCGGGCGGGCTCTGCAAGGGCGATACCGTCACGGGCGGCGTTGTGCTGGACGGAACTTCGCGCGCGCTGGAGGCGTCGACGTCGACATCGACAGGCGCGAGGAAGGAAAACTCGTCGACCGGCGCCACCTTGGCGGGAACTTCTGGCTGAACGACCTTGGGCGAAGTCGGCGGCGCGGGCGGTGCGGGCGGTGCGGGCGGTGCGGCGGCGGGTTTGGGGGGCGCCGACAGCGGCGCTTCCGTTGGGGCGGGCGGCGGAATGTCGGGCGGCGCGGTCTTGGCCGGGGGGGAGGCTCTGGGTTGCGGCGGCGCGGGCGGCGCCTGGATCGTGATGGGCGCCTCCGGCTCGTCGCGCGGTGGCGGAAGCTCCGTGGCGGAAGGCGGCTGTGTCCGCGCCGACCGGGAGGCTTTGGGTTTTGTGTCGATCGACGACGAGAAATCGAGTTCGCTCAGTAAACGTTGCGACGATTTCCTGACAACGGGGGCCAATACCTGGCGCGGGCGCAACGGGGGGACGATGTCGTCCGGTGCGTCAGTGTGTGGCGGAAAAGGTTCGCCCGAACCTGGACGGGACTGCGGCGCGCGCCTGGAGGCCGGAGGCGGCGGCTCGGAGGGGAAGGCGCTGGAAGGGGGCGGGCTTTTGCCGGAGCGTGCCGGCTGGTTGACGGGCTGCCCGGCCTTGGGGTCCGACTCAGCCAGATAATCGAGGGCGTTGAAAGCGTGCTGGCAACTTCCGCAGCGCACCCGACCCTGTCGAGCAAGCAGCTGTTCCGATGTGAGCCGGAAGACGGTTTGACAGCTTGGGCAACGGGTCAGCATCAGGAACGGGGGGTGGGCCTGCGGGAAAGGTACGCTAGATAATAAATCATCGCCCGCCTGGCGCGTGCGCCGCGCGCGTTCTTTTGC
>JAIRNL010000146.1 GCA_031258035.1 Azoarcus sp.
TCTTGACCCCCTCGACGCGCAGATAGCCGAGCGGCTGCCTGGCTGGCGCGAGGCCGAGTCCCGCCACCTGCCTGACGACGCCGGGGTCGGGATCGGACAGGGCGGCGAAATTCGGAAACTGCTTGTCGCGCACTTCGGGAGGCACCAGGGTCTTGAGCAGTTCCCTCTTGCCGCAGGCCACCGCCAGCAGGGCGGAAAAATCGCCGGACACCTGCTCGAAACCGATGACCGGAGGCTGCCGCGCAAGCCCGCCATCCGTCACCGTCTGCTGCTGATCCAGGTAATAAACGGCAAGGAGGGAATAACTCTGCCTCAGGCAATTCACGTGATAGAACCCGGCCCGGCGCGCATACGGCGCCTTGAACAATCTGATGTAGGCGAGATAGGGGTAGTCGATGGCCGCCCAGAAGCGCAGGCTGCCGTCGCTTTGTTCCTCCAGGCTCGAAATATCGAGGAGAATCTGCGCATCGTTCCGCTTGTTGTAGACGACCTCACGCCACGCGGGAACCCGCTCGCACGCCCGCCGCGCTTCGGGCAACCGGCCAATGGCCTCGCCGGTGCGGGGACTCAGGGCGAGCGGCGGCGAGTAGGCCGACGTCCCGCCGGCGTAACGCCTCACCCCCGCGACCTGGGACGCATTTTCCGCGGGGAGGTCGATGTAGATCCAGTCCGCCGCCCCGGTGGCGCAACTCAGTTGGAGATGCACATCGCCCTTGCCGCCGCCATCCCGCACAGCCAGGGAAAGCCTGTCTCCGTCGCGCAGCAGGCTTTGTTCGAGCACCTTTCCGCCGGCCACGAACGCCGAAACCGCCCGATCGGTTTGCGCCGGTTCATCCGCCGGTTTCAGTGGAAAAGAAGAAACACAGGCAGACACTGCGATAACCACAGGAAAAACAGACAACATACGCAGAATGGCCATGACAGATTCCTTTATTTCCGAGAGCGCGCCACTTCATGCTGCAAATATCGAAAGGCCGTCATTTTAACGCTTCCACCACGCCTCGCAATCTCCACGAGCGCGCGAATGTCCATTCTTTCATGCCAGCGTGCCGATCCGCTTTCCGCCATGGCAATCGCCAGTACCGCAACAACGAAATATCATTCATCGTCGGACAGGAAAATCATTGCGGCATCCGGATCATTCTTTATTTGAATAGGACAATAGCCCCACGAAATAAAAACGGGCTGATTTCATTCGTGGAAAAGACGTTTCTTCTGGTGCGGGAGCAACGCCTGGGCCCCCGCCGCGGCGGCTCAATCAGTGCCGAATCCGGGATGGTAGGGGCCATGGAGAAGCCCGTTCCTGCGACCGCCGGAAAGCAGTTGGTAATTCGCGGCCCTGCCCACGGAATGCGACCTGTCCGACAAGGTGTTGACGATCTGGTTGATGGCCGCGCTCACCAGCATGCCGACCAGCCCGCCGCCACTGTTGTTGTTCCGCCCCATGGAAACGTGGACCGTGCCTTGCCAGAGCTTCTCGCCGCTCCGAAGATCGACGAGTCTGGCAGAAGCAGAGGCTTCCACCACGCTTTCGATCAGGCGGTAACTCGTGCCGAACCGGTCGACCGTGATGTAGAGCGCCGCATCGGCGCCAAAGATTTCACGCAATCTGTCCAGGGAAATGTTCTGCGCTTCGTCGGCGACGGTCACGCCATTTTGCCGGAAAGTTTCCTCCGAGAGCGTCACCGGAATCACGTAATAGCCCGCCTCAGCCAGCGGCACGGTCGCGGTGGCAAGAAAGCTCGCGGACGCCTTTATTTCGGGAGAGCGGTTGACTGGCGGCAATACCAGGATGGAACGCGGGCGGCTTGCCCGGTAGGCCGTGTAATCGACCGTCTGCCGGGGAGGCGCGGCGCAGGCGGCGAGCAACAGCGAAAACCCCGCCAGGGCCGCGAAACGCATGGCCGAAAAAAGCGGGCCGGAAGAAAGGCGCGGGCGCGACATCATCTACTGTATTTACCCAGCAAAAAGTCCATGAAGGCGGCGGCTTCGGGAAAACGCGCCTTTTCCGTCTCGAAACAGGCGATGGCCTTGTCATCGTGGCCAGTTTCGGCGTAGAGCAGTCCCAGATGCGCATAGAACCCCGGCGGCGCAATCCTGCCGCTGGTCTTGAGGTACTCCGCGTCGCGTTCCATCGCCACGATCTGCGCTTCCCGGCTCTCGCCCTGCAAATGCGCGTAAACCTGCTCTTCGTAGCTCCCCCACCGGTACAGCGACTCCGGCGCGCCCGCGCAGCCGGAAAGGAGCGCGGCACAAATCAGCGCCGAAAGCAGGCGGCGGGAGCGGGAGCGGGCAGCGCGCATTCCCGCCATGACCGTCGTCATTTGCCGACGGGTTGCCAGGCACCGCTGTCGATGGCGGCGGTCAGCCGGTCGACGGCTTCGCGGATAGCCAGATCCAGCACCTTGCCGTTCAGCGTGGAGTCGTAACCGGAAGTGCCGCCGAAACCGATGACTTCCCGGTTGGAGAGTTCGTATTCCGCCGCGCCCTGCACCGAATGGACGACTTCCGTGGTGCGTATATCGACGATATTGAGGCTGACCTTGGCATAGGCGACCTGTTTCCTGCCGCGTCCCAGGATGCCGAAAAGCTGATGGTCGCCCACTTCCTTGCGGCCGAACTCCGTCACATCGCCGGTGACGACGTAGGCGGCCCCTTTCAGCGCCTGTGCTTCCTGGCGGATTTCGGCTTCCTGCCTTGCTTCCGCCATGTTGTCGCGGTCGAGCACGGTAAAGCGGTTGGTCTGCTGCAAATGGGTCACAAGGATGGTCTTGGCCTGGCTGCCCAGCCGGTCCACGCCGTCGGAAAACAGACCGCGCATGAAAGTGGAGCGGTTATCGAACTTGCCGACCGCGATGGGCGCCCGCGCGCCCTGATGAGGCGCCGCCGCGCGGGCGGGTTGTTCGACAGCCAGCGTCCTGTGGCTTTCCGTGGCGCAGCCAGCGAGACACAAAGCCAGGAGCGAAGCCGCGATATGAGGTGCGCAAAAGTATTTCATGGCAGTCAGGATCGACACGAAAAAAATGATTGTCGATGATGCCATAGCTGCCGATTCCTGTCACAGATAGAATATGGCGTTTTTTATCTCCAGAATTTCTCGCACCATGGAACTACCCAAGAGCTTCGAGCCGGCGGCGATCGAATCCCGCTGTTACGCCGACTGGGAATCCCGCCACTATTTCGCCGCCGGACTGGATACCGGGAAATCCGCCGGGCGCGCGTTCTGCATCCTGATGCCGCCGCCCAACGTCACCGGCACGCTGCACATGGGGCATGGCTTCAACCAGACCCTGATGGACGCGCTCACCCGCTACCACCGCATGAAAGGCGACAACACCTTGTGGCAGCCGGGCACCGACCACGCGGGCATCGCCACGCAGATCGTGGTCGAGCGCCAGCTGGACGCGCAAGGCATCTCGCGCCACGACCTCGGGCGCGAAAAATTCCTCGAAAAAGTGTGGGACTGGAAAAAATTCTCCGGTGGCGCGATCACCGGTCAGATGCGGCGCATGGGCAGCAGCCCGGACTGGACGCGCGAGCGTTTCACGATGGACGAGGGACTGAACCGGATCGTCACCGAAACCTTCGTCCGTCTCTACGAAGAAGGTCTGATCTATCGCGGCAAGCGGCTGGTCAACTGGGACCCGAAACTCAAGACCGCCGTCTCCGATCTCGAAGTGGAAAGCGAGGAAGAAGATGGCTTCCTCTGGCACATCCGCTACCCGCTCGCCGACGGCGGCCACCTGACCGTTGCCACCACCCGACCGGAAACCCTGCTCGGCGACACGGCGGTGATGGTACACCCCGAGGACGAACGCTACAGGCACCTGATCGGCAAAACGGTGAAACTGCCGCTTGCCGGACGTGACATCCCCGTCATCGCCGACGAATACGTCGACCGGGCATTCGGCACCGGCGTGGTGAAAGTCACCCCGGCGCACGACTTCAACGACTATGCGGTGGGACTGCGCCACAAGCTGGCTGTGATCCCGATTCTCGACCTGGATGCCCGGATCAACGACGAAGCGCCGCAAAAATACCGTGGCATGGATCGCTTCGCGGCCCGCAAGGCCATCGTCGCCGACCTCGACGCCCTGGGCCTGCTGGAGAAAACCGAGAAGCACAAACTGAAAGTGCCGCGCGGCGACCGCAGCGGCGTGGCGCTGGAACCGATGCTCACCGACCAATGGTTCGTCGCCATGTCGAAACCCGCGACCGGCCCCGGTTCGGACGGCCAGTCCATCGCCGAAAAGGCGCTGCGGGCGGTCGCCGACGGTGAAATCCGCTTCTACCCCGAAAACTGGGTAAATACCTACAACCAGTGGCTGAACAACATCCAGGACTGGTGCATCTCCCGCCAGCTCTGGTGGGGGCACCGGATTCCGGCCTGGTACGGCGAGCGCGGCGAAATCTTCGTCGCGCACGACGAAGCCGAAGCCAGGGCAAAAGCCGACGCCGCCGGCTACACTGGCGCGCTCACCCGCGACCCGGACGTACTCGACACCTGGTACTCCTCGGCCCTGTGGCCTTTCTCCGCCCTCGACTGGACGCCGGACTACCCGCAAAAATCGAACCCGGCGCTCGACCTCTACCTGCCCTCCGCCGTACTCGTCACCGGTTTCGACATCATCTTCTTCTGGGTCGCGCGCATGGTGATGATGACCAAACACCTCACCGGCAAGATTCCCTTCCGGCACGTCTACGTCCACGGCCTCATCCGCGACGCGGAAGGCCAGAAGATGAGCAAATCCAAGGGCAACGTGCTCGACCCCATCGACCTCATCGACGGCATCGGCCTCGACGACCTGCTCAGGAAACGCACGACGGGACTGATGAACCCCAAGGACGCCCCCGGCATCGAGAAGCGCACGAAGAAAGAATTCCCGGATGGCATCCCCGCCTTCGGCGCGGACGCGCTGCGTTTCACCTTCGTCTCGCTCGCCTCGCCGGGCCGCGACATCAAATTCGACCTCAACCGTTGCGAGGGCTACCGCAACTTCTGCAACAAACTCTGGAACGCTGCCCGCTTCGTGCTGATGAACTGCGAAGGGCGGGATTGCGGCCTCGCGCCAGAACCCGCCGCCGCCGATTACGGCTTTGCCGAACGCTGGATCATCTCCCGCCTGCAACGCACCGCCGCCGAAGTGGCGACGCAGTTCGACGCCTACCGTTTCGACCTCCTCGCCCGCGCCCTCTACGAATTCGTCTGGGACGAATATTGCGACTGGTATCTCGAACTCGCCAAAGTGCGCCTCCAGACAGGCACCGCGGACGAACAGCGCGCCACGCGCCGCACGCTCCTCGCGGTACTGGAAGCCGTGCTGCGCCTCATCCACCCGCTGATCCCCTTCATCACCGAAGAACTGTGGCAGACGATCGCCCCGCTGGCTGGCCGCAAAGACGCGGAAAGCATCATGCTCGCCCGCTACCCCGAGACCGACCCGACGCTGATCGACGAAGCGGCCGAAGCCCGCGTCGCCGCGCTCAAGGCGCTCGCCCACGCCTGCCGCAACCTGCGCGGCGAGATGAACATCTCTCCGGCGCAAAAACTCCCCCTCATCGCCGCCGGTCGGGACACGGCGGCGCTACAAGACTTTGCGCCCTACCTGATGGGACTTGCCCGGCTGTCGGCGGTCGAGATCGTGGAAGACATACCCACCGACGCCCTCGCCCCGGTTGCGGTGGCGGGCGAAACGCGCCTGATGCTGAAAGTCGAGATCGACATCGAAGCCGAACGCGAGCGCCTGGGCAAGGAGATGACCCGGCTGGGAGCCGAAATCGCCAGGGCGCAAGGCAAGCTCGGCAACCCCAGCTTTGTCGACCGCGCCCCGGCTGCGGTGGTGGCGCAGGAGCGCGAACGACTGGCGGCCTTCCAGGCGACGCTGGACAAATTGCGTCCGCAACAGGAAAAACTGCTTGGAGCCGGACAATGAGTACCGATACGGATCGCGCTGCCGGCTGCGTATCGCACTGCCGCGACATGGCCGAAGTGCGTCGTGGCGTCGATGCGCTCGACGACGCCATCGTGCCCCTGCTGGCTCGGCGAGCCGGTTTCATGACACAGGCCGCGCGCATCAAGCACGACGAGACGCTGGTGCGCGATGAAGCGCGCATCGCGGCAATCGTGGCGCGCGTGCGACGCATCGCCGAACGCCAGGGCGGCAACCCCGACCTCATCGAACGCCTCTACCGCGCCATGATGGAAATCTACATCGACCACGAATACCAGGAACTTGCGCGCCTGCGCCTGACGACACCCACACCATGAGCGAATACCAGTACTACGAATTCGCGGCCATCGACCGGCCGTTGACCCGCGCCGAGATGGCCGAGCTTCGCGCCGTCTCCACCCGCGCCGTCATTACCCCCGGCAGCTTCACCAACCACTACGAATGGGGTGACCTCAAGGCCAACCCCGCCGACTGGATGCGGCGTTATTTCGACGCTTTCGTCTACTCGGCCAACTGGTGTAGCTGCCATCTGCTGCTGCGGCTGCCGAAGGCTGCTTTCCACGAGGCCGAACTACACCCCTTCGCCAACTCGCTCACACTCACGGTCGAATCCAGCGATACGCATTGGATTCTCAGCTGGATCCTGGAGGAAAGCGAAGACTACGACCGCTTTGCACAAGACGATGGCAACGGCTGGATGCGCAAGCTGATTCCCTTGCGTGACGAGCTGTTGCGTGGCGACCTGAGGCCGCTGTACCTGGGTTGGCTGGCCGCGGGAGATGCCTTGCCCGATGACATGCTGGAACCGGAAGTTCCAGCGGGTCTGGCGGAATTATCGCCTGCACAGCAGGCCCTGGCCGAATTCCTGGAGATCGACCCGGACCTGCTGGAAGCCGCCAGTGCCGGGAACACTGCCTCGCCACGGGATGACGACGACGCCCGGCATATCCGCGCCTGGCTGGATACCTGGCCGAGCCCGGCCATGCGGGATGTACTCACGCGCATTGCGCTGGGGCAGGGCCAGCAGGCAGAGCGCCAGGTGAAATCCCACTACGCCAGGTGGCTGAAGGCGCAGCGGCCTGCGTCATCGTCCTCTCCCCGGCGCAAGGTGGCGGATCTGCGCGAACTGGCCGGCTCGGTTACCGCAATCCGGCGGGCACGCGAAGCCCAGGCACATGCGAAACGTGAAGCCGAGCGCCGCCGGCAACACGAAGCCAGGTTGCGCCAGTTGATGGCCGCTCCGGAACAATCGTGGAAGGCCGCCGACGCCGAAGCCGCACGCGGCGGCGCATCCGGCTACGACAAGGCGGCGCGCATACTGGCCGAGCTTGCCGAAGGCTATGCACTGGTTTACGACCGCGAAGCCTTCGAACGTGAACTGCAACGCTTCCTCGTACCCCATGCCAGGCGCGCGGCCCTGCTGCGCCGCCTGACCGGCGCCGGCCTGTGGCCGGGATGAGCGCGGACGATGGCCGACCGCAACGACGAGCTCGCCCATCTTCGTGCCGAGAACGCCCGCCTGGTC
>JAIRNL010000272.1 GCA_031258035.1 Azoarcus sp.
ACATCTCGCCCGACGCATCCTGGTGCTCGATGGCGCGATGGGCACGATGATCCAGCAGCACGCCCTTACCGAAGCCGACTACCGCGGCGCGCGCTTCAGGGATCATCCGAAGGAACTCAAGGGCGACAACGATGTGCTCGTGCTGACGCGGCCCGATGTCGTCGGCGGTATCCATCGCGCCTATCTGGAAGCGGGCGCGGATATCGTCGAGACTTGTTCCTTCAACGCCACGCGGGTGTCGCAGGCCGATTACGGACTCTCGGAGCTGGCCTACGAGCTGAACGCGGCGAGCGCCCGGCTGGCGCGCGAGCTGTGCGACGACTATACGGCGCGCACGCCTTCTAAACCGCGCTTTTGCGCGGGTGTGCTGGGGCCGACTTCGCGCACGCTCTCGATTTCGCCCGATGTGAACGATCCGGGTTTCCGCAATATCGCATTCGAGGATCTCGCCGATGATTATTTCGAGGCCGCGCGCGGTCTCGCGGATGGCGGCGCGGATCTGCTGCTGATCGAAACCGTGTTCGATACCCTGAACGCCAAGGCGGCGGTTTTCGCCATCGAACGCTTGTTCGCGGAACGCGGCCGGCGGCTGCCGGTGATGGTCTCCGGCACGATCACGGATGCTTCGGGCCGCACGCTTTCGGGACAGACGGCGACGGCGTTCTGGTATTCGCTCGCGCACGCGCGGCCGATTTCTTTCGGTTTCAATTGCGCCCTGGGGGCGAAGGAGCTGCGGCCTTACGTCGCCGAGATCGCCGCGCGCTGCGATACTTTCGTCTCTGCCCATCCCAACGCGGGATTGCCCAATCCGCTTGCGCCGACCGGCTACGACGAGACGCCGGCGCAATTGGCCGCCGAGATCGGCGACTGGGCGCGGGCCGGGCTGGTCAATATCGTCGGCGGTTGTTGTGGTACCACGCCGGCGCATATCGCGGCCATTACCCGCGCCGTCGAGGGCGTCGCGCCGCGCCGCGTGCCGGAGATCGCGCCGCGGTTGCGCCTGGCCGGGCTGGAGGCGTTCGAGGCCGGCCCGGAGAGTCTGTTCATCCATGTCGGCGAGCGTACCAACGTGACGGGGTCGCGGGCGTTCGCGCGGATGATCGTCGAAGGGCGGTTCGATGATGCGCTCTCGGTCGCCCGCCAGCAGGTCGACAACGGCGCGCGGATCATCGACATCAATATGGATGAGGCGATGCTCGACGCGAAGGCGGCGATGGCGCGCTTTCTCAAGCTCGTGGCCGCCGAGCCGGATGTCGCGCGCGCGCCGGTGATGGTCGACTCTTCGCGCTGGGAGGTGATCGAGGCCGGTTTGCAGTGCATTCAGGGCAAGGGCATCGTCAATTCGATTTCGCTCAAGGCGGGCGAGGCGGAGTTCCTGCGCCAGGCGCGGCTGGCGCGGTGCTACGGCGCGGCGGCGGTGGTGATGGCTTTCGATGAGGCGGGGCAGGCCGATACGTTCGCGCGCAAGACCGCGATCTGCCGGCGCGCCTATGATCTGCTGGTCAAGCCGGTGGCCGACGGCGGCGCGGGTTTTCCGCCCGAGGACATTCTTTTCGACGCCAATATTTTTGCCATCGCCACGGGTATCGAGGCGCACGACAACTATGCGGTCGATTTCATCGACGCGGTGCGCTGGATCGGCGACAACTTGCCGCACGCGGGCACTTCGGGCGGGGTCTCGAATGTCTCGTTCAGTTTTCGCGGCAACGACACGGTGCGGGAGGCGATCCATACTGTTTTTCTCTATCACGCCATCCGCGCCGGGCTGACGATGGGCATTGTCAATGCCGGCATGCTCGGGGTCTATGATGAACTCGATCCGGCGCTGCGCGACAGGGTGGAGGACGTGGTGCTCAACCGCCATCCCGGCGCGGGCGAGGCCCTGGTCGAATTCGCCCAGACGGTTGCGGGGGGCAGGGCGCACGGCAGGGCGCCGCAGGGGCCCGATCTGTCGTGGCGCGCCGCGCCGGTGGAAGAACGGTTGAAACATGCGATGGTGAAGGGGATCGCCGATTTCGTGCTCGCCGATACCGAGGAGTTGCGCGCCCGCCTGGAGGCCGAGGGCAAGCCGCCGCTGGCGGTGATCGAGGGCCCGCTGATGGCGGGGATGGATGCGGTCGGCGATCTGTTCGGCGCGGGCAGGATGTTTCTGCCGCAGGTGGTGAAATCGGCGCGGGTGATGAAGCAGGCGGTGGCGCACCTCGTGCCTTATATCGAAGCGGAAAAGGCGCGCGGCGGCGGCGCGAGCAAGGGCTGCATCGTGCTTGCCACGGTCAAGGGCGATGTGCACGACATCGGCAAGAACATCGTCGCCGTGGTGCTGGCCTGCAATGGTTTCGAGGTGCTCGACCTCGGGGTGATGGTGCCGGCGGACAGGATTCTCGCCGCCGCGCGCGAGCACGCGGCCTGCGCCGTCGGGCTTTCGGGGTTGATCACGCCTTCGCTGGAGGAGATGTGTTTCGTCGCCGCCGAAATGCAGCGCCAGGGGTTTTCCGTGCCGCTCCTGATCGGCGGCGCGACTACCAGCCGCGCCCATACCGCGATCAAGATCGCGCCGCATTACGATCAACCCGTCGTCTATGTGCCCGATGCCTCGAAGGCGGTCGGCGTCGCCAGCGCGCTGCTTTCCCGCACAGGCGCGGACGAATTCAGGGCGCGGCTCGCCGCCGATTACGAACAGATCCGCGCGCGCCACGCCGATAAACAGGCAAATCCCCTCATCGGGCTGGAAGCGGCGCGCGCCAATGCCCTGCGCACGCCGTGGGGGAGGGCGCCCGCGCCGGCGACGTGCGCCTGCGCGGCGCATGCCGGTGTTTTCGGCGCCGGGGAAGCGTCCTATCTGCCGCCGCGCCCGCGCTTCATCGGCGTCGACGCGCTCGATGCCGATCTTGCGCTTTTGCGGGATTACATCGACTGGGGGACGTTTTTCAGGACGTGGGACATGGCGGGGCGCTTTCCGCAAATCCTCGACGATGCCGTGGTCGGCGAGGCGGCGCGCGCCCTCTACCGCGATGCGCTGGCGATGCTCGACGAACTTGTCGAAGGGAAATGGCTGCGGGCGAGGGCGGTGTTCGGCCTGTTCCCGGCCAACAGCGTCGGCGACGACATCGTGTTTTACGCCGACGAGCGTCGAAGAACGACTGCGATGGTCTGGCACGGCCTGCGCCAGCAGCGCGAACGCGCCGCCGGCAAGCCGAATCTGTGCCTGGCCGATTACATCGCGCCGACATCATCCGGCCTCGAAGACTGGTGCGGCGCTTTCGCGGTGACTGCCGGATTGGGAATTGATGCGAAGCTCGCCGAATTCGCCGCCGCCCACGACGACTACCGCGCCATCATGCTCAAGGCGTTGGCTGACCGTCTGGCTGAAGCCTGCGCCGAATGGCTGCATGAACGTGTGCGCAGGCAATACTGGGGCTATGCCGCCGACGAGGCGCTCGACAACGATGCCCTGATCCGCGAGCAATACCGCGGCATCCGTCCCGCGCCCGGCTATCCGGCCTGCCCCGACCATACCGCCAAGCGCGCCCTTTTCGCGTTGCTCGATGCCCCCGGCAGGGCAGGCATGGCGTTGACCGAATCCATGGCGATGACGCCGGCGGCGAGCGTGGCCGGTTTCTATTTTTCGCATCCGCAGAGCCGCTATTTCGCCATCGGCAAGATCGGGCGCGACCAGCTCGAAGACTGGGCAAAGCGCGCCGGGATGCGCGTGGAGGAAGCCGCTCGCTGGCTCGCGCCGCTGCTGTAAAGCAGCAGCCAGACGGGGGCGCGGCGCCCTGGCGGAGATCGTCCCGGGTTTTCAGGCCGCGCCGGGCCTGCGGCGCAGTTTGCCTTGCCAGTAGCGCCACGCCAGCCATGCGAAAATGCCGGCGGTGATGAACAGGAAGCCGGTGCCTTCCCAGTAGGCGATGGGGTCGACCGCCCGCAGGTAGTCGCGCGCCGGGCGCACAAAATGCACGCGGCCGGAAATCAATGCCTGTATCGCCGCAGCCAGGAAGCCCAGCGTCGGCAGAAACCATGCGAACAGACCGATGCCGATGATGGCGCGGTCGACGAAGGGCGTGCTCCGCCGCCGTGGCAGCCATACGCTTTCCACCCCGAACCAGAGCGCGAGCAGCCACCCGGATGCGGCGGCCACGGGCGCGATGGCCAGCGCCCCGCCGAACGCGATGGCGGCAAGGGCGAAGAGGGCGCCCGTGAGCGGGTTGATGTGCTGCCAGATGGGGCCGATGTTGAGGAAAAGGCAAGTTGCCAACGGTGTGGCGACAAGGCCGAGCAACAGGCAGAATGCGGCGCGCCGTCGGGCAATCTCACCGGAGGTGGGGGTGTCGGTCAGGGAGAAAAGTGTCGTCATGGGAAGGCAAAGAAATGAAATTATGCTTTGAAAATAAGCACTTGCATTCTACACGAAAACCCGGCGCGCCGTGCGTGGCGGGATGGTGGCTCCCGGCGAGGAAATGGCTGCTGGTGTGGGCCGCGCTCCATTGTCCGGTCGCGCTGGCCGGCGAAGAGGCTTTCCGGATCGACAGGATCGGCGCGGGGGAGGGATGCCGGATCGTCGCCGTCAACAAGAGCGCGGCGCCGGTGACGGTCGTAGCCAGGCTCGCCGGCCGCGCCTACCGCTCCAACAGGAAATGGCCGCTGAGAGAGGTCATCGCGCCGCATTCGAGCATGGAAATGGCCCGCGTCTTTGCAAAAGATGGCGGCGATCCCTGTCGTGTCGACATGCGGTATTCGGACGGCGTCGGCGATGCGTTCGCCGTGCCCGACAGGAATCATCGTTATCCTCTGCCGTTCGGGAAGGGCGTGTATCTCCGCGTCGTCCAGGCACCCGGCGGTGTGTTGACGACCCACAAGGATGCCCTGAATCGCCATGCGGTCGATTTTGGCGTTCCCGTCGGGACGCCCGTCCTCGCCGTGCGCGCGGGCACCGTGATCGAGGTCAGGGACGGTTTCGGCGCGGGACGCGCCGATCCGGCGCTGGCTGAAAAAACCAATCTCGTCTCCATCGTGCATGCCGACGGCACGTTCGCGCTGTACGCACACCTTGCGCCGAACAGAATATCGGTTCGTCCCGGCGAGAAGGTCGAGGCGGGGCAGGTGATTGCCCATTCCGGCAAGAGCGGCTTTGCTGCCGGCCCCCACCTGCATTTCGATCTGCGGCGGGCGGTGATCGGGCCGGGCGGCATCGTTACCCAGGAGTCGTTGCCTTTCGCTTTTTACCGCAAGAAATCCGGGGAAAGGATCGCGCTGCGACATAAACGGCGGATCATGGCGGATTGAGCTTTGACGGCGTTCGCCCGCAAACCAGTCTCGTCGGCATGAAAAATGCCCGGAATGGGAGTCGAACCCATACCCCTTGCGGGCGCGGATTTTAAGTCCGCTACGTCTACCTGTTTCGTCATCCGGGCGAGCTTGCGACTATATCCCAATGAGCCGGGATTTACCCGACATTTTTGCCGGCAAGGATAATTCCAATGAAAGTAGCGAAATGCTTCTTTTGCTGCGTGTAAAGCGCAGCTTGTCGCCACGACAGTTAGCACGACAGTTAGTAGTTTACATAATGCAAATTATAGATTTTATAAGCCAGGATAGCCATGTGGCCAAGTATGATTTTTCCCCTGCTGAAACCTTGCTTTATCGCGGTTTGGGGAAGCCAAATAGGTTTTCTCGTATTAAACTACTCCCCATGACGTGATGAATCTCAAACGGTTCGGACGCCAATGACGTATACCGCGCGAAGGTAACGCAAAACCAAAAGGAGAAAGGGATGGAACGCGAATCGATGGAATTCGATGTCTTGGTGGTTGGCGGCGGTCCCGCGGGGCTGGGAGCGGCTATCCGGCTCAAGCAGCTGGCTGCCGAACGTAACCGCGAGGTTTCCGTATGCCTGATCGAAAAAGGTGCTGAAATCGGCGCACACAC
>JAIRNL010000292.1 GCA_031258035.1 Azoarcus sp.
AGCGGCGCGGGATGGCGCGGGGCGGCTATTCAAATGGAATTGGGGGGATCTTGCCTATCGGGTATGAGCGGTTCATGGGGCACCTGTCATCGCCGGATGGGGGCTGGGTAGGGGGAAAAACGTCCCGGCATTCTACGCCGGGGAAAATGGGGTGTGCAATATTTTATGGTGGGGTGTCGCCAAGAGGCTCTGGGGCGGGTGGCGGGCGCGTCACGGGCGGCTCGCCACGCCCGTTCAAAGCAGGCCGCGTTCCGCGAACGACAGCGGCTCGCCGTGCGCCGGGACGACGAAGTGATCGAGCACCTGGATGTCGATCAACGCGAGCGCATCGCGCAGGTCGTGCGTGAGCAGTTCGTCGGCATGGCTCGGCTCCGCCACGCCCGAAGGGTGGTTGTGCGCGAGGATGACGGCGGCGGCATTGCGCCCGAGCGCGAGCTTGACCACTTCGCGCGGATAGACGCTGGTCTGGGTCAGGGTGCCGCGAAAGAGGTCGACGGCTTCGATCAGGCAGTGCCGCGCATCGAGCAGCAGGATGCAGAAGGTTTCGTGGGGCAGGTGGGAAAGGTGGAGTTGCAGCCAGTCCCGTACCACCGTGGGCGAATCGAACAGGGCGCCTTCGCCCAGGCGTTCGGCGAGCGCGCGGCGAGCCAGTTCCATCACCGCCTGCAATTGGGCATACTTCGCCAGCCCCACGCCGGGCACCGCCGCGAACTCGTCGGCGGATGCGTTGCACAACCGGCACAGGGTGCCGAAACGTGCGAGCAGGTTGCGGGCGAGGTCTACGGCGCTTTGCCCGCGCGTGCCGACGCGCAGGAACAATGCGAGCAGTTCGGCGTCAGTCAGGGCCTGGGGGCCGCGCGCAAGGAGTTTTTCGCGCGGGCGTTCGTCTTCGGGCCAGTCGGTGATTGCCATGGCGGTGCGTGTGGCGGAGAGATGATGGAAGATTATACGGTCAGCATCGACGGTCTGCACGGCCGTAAAATCGTGCTTGGCGTGAGCGGCGGCATTGCGGCGTACAAGGCGGCTGAGCTCACGCGCGCGCTGGGCCGGATGGGGGCGGATGTCCATGTGGCGCTTACCGAGGCTGGGGAGCGATTCGTCTCCGCGCTGACCTTTCATGCGTTGTCGGGAAACCGTGTGTGGACGAGCCCCTGGGACGAGCGCATGGAAAACGGCATGCCGCACATCGCCCTCGGGCGCGGGGTCGACGCCATTGTCGTCGCGCCGGCGACCGCCGATCTGATCGCCCGCCTCGCCAACGGCCTCGCCGATGACCTCCTCGCCACGCTGTGCCTGGCGCGCGACTGTCCGCTCCTGCTCGCCCCGGCGATGAATCGCCAGATGTGGGAAAACCCGGCCACACAGCGCAACGTGGCAAGGCTCCGGGCCGACGGGGTCATCTTTCTCGGCCCGGAAGAAGGAGAGCAGGCGTGCGGTGAAACCGGGCCAGGGCGGATGCTGGAGCCAGGGGCGCTGTGTGAGGCGCTGGTCGCGTTCTTTACCCCGAAGCGGTTGGCTGGGCGCAAGGTGGTGATGACCGCCGGGCCGACTTTCGAGGCCATCGACCCGGTGCGCGGCATCACCAATGCCAGCTCCGGCAAGATGGGGTATGCGGTCGCAACGGCCTGCGCGCGCGCCGGGGCCGAAGTCGTGCTGGTGAGCGGGCCGGTGGCTGTGCCCACGCCCGCCGGCGTGCGGCGAATCGAGGCGGCAAGCGCGCTGCGCATGCGCGACGAGGTGCTCTCGGCGCTGCCCGGCGCGGACGTCTTCATCGCCGTGGCGGCGGTCGCCGATTACCGCCCGGCCGAGACCGTCGGGCACAAGCTCAAGAAATCGGGCGCGGCCATGCGGCTTGAACTCGTGCCCAACCCGGATATCCTCGCCGAAGTCGCGGCCCGGCCCGATGCGCCGTTCTGCGTCGGCTTTGCCGCCGAGAGCCACGACCTCGACGCCTATGCCGAAGGCAAACGTCGCGCCAAGCGCCTGCCCATGCTGGTCGGCAACCTGCTTGCCGACGGGCTGTGCGGCGACGACAACACGGTGGTCATCTACGACGACGAAGGCCGCCATCCCCTGCCGAGAGCGCCCAAGGCGTTCGTCGCGCGCCAGATCGTCGAACATCTCGCCCGCCTGCTGCCGACGGCGGCGGGCTGAATCTCCGGAGACGACATGCACCGCATAGATATCAAACTGCTCGACCCCCGCCTGCGCGCGCAGCCGCCGGCCTATGCCACCGCCGGTTCCGCCGGGCTCGACCTGCGCGCCTGTCTCGACGAGGCGCTGACCCTGCATCCGGGCCAGACGGCGCTGGTGCCGAGCGGCATCGCCATTCACCTCGCTGATCCGGGGCTGGCTGCGCTCGTGTTGCCGCGCTCCGGGCTCGGGCACAAGCATGGCATCGTGCTCGGCAACCTCGTCGGGCTGATCGACTCGGACTATCAGGGCCAGATCATGGTGTCGGTCTGGAATCGCGGCGGCGAGGCTTTCGTCATCGCGCCGATGGAGCGCATTGCGCAACTGGTGGTGGTGCCGGTGGTGCAGGCCGCGTTCAACGTGGTTGATGATTT
>JAIRNL010000162.1 GCA_031258035.1 Azoarcus sp.
GAAGGGTTTGATGCGCTCGACCAACGCATCGCCGGCGTCGATGTCGACGCCGGCATCGCGGTAGGAAAGCGGGGTTTGGGGAGATTGGTGCGCGCTCAAGGCCGTTCCTTTCAGCAAAACGAAAAGACGACGCTTGAGAGGGCGCCGTCAAATGGCTACATTCGAGGCTACGTCCGGGGGTCTCCCCCGGCAGGCAATCTTCCCGCCTCACGTAACTCAGGGATTCTACTTGAAAATGTTTCCGCTCCTCGTTACTCGGTCACAAACCGCCATCTGGGCCGGCGTCGCGCTCGCGCTGCTCTGGCTGCTCTGGCTGCTCGCCCCGATCCTGGCGCCGTTCGCGGTCGCGGCCGTGTTCGCTTATCTGTGCGATCCCGCCGTCGATGCGCTCGTGCGCCGCCGCCTGCCGCGCCCGGCGGCGGTGCTGCTGGTCATCGCCGCGGCAGGTCTCGCGCTGGTGGCGCTCGTGCTCGTGCTCCTGCCGTTGCTTTACCGTGAGGCGACGACGCTGGCTCAACGGCTGCCGGCCTTGCTCGATCTGTTCAACCAGCGCGTATCGCCCTTGCTCGCGGAACGCTTCGAGGTGGATTTCCGGCTCGAAGCCAGCCAGTTCCGCGCCTGGCTCGGGCAGTTCCGCGATAACGCGCAGGATCTGCTGCCGGTGTTGCTCAGCCAGATCGGCCAGAGCGGCCTGGCTCTCGTCGGCGCCGCCGCCAACCTGTTGCTGATCCCGATCGTGACGTTTTATCTGCTCCAGGAGTGGCCGCGCCTGGTCGCGGCGCTGGGACGCGCGCTGCCGCGTCCGTTGCTGCCGCGCACCGCGAAGATCGTCGGCGAAATCGACGGCGTGCTGGCGCAGTTCTGCCGCGGACAGTTGTCGGTCATGTTGTTGCTGGCGGTGTATTACACGCTCGGCCTCTGGCTGGCGGGTATCGACTTCGCGCTGCCGGTGGGCGTGCTGACCGGGCTGCTGGTCTTCATCCCGTATGTCGGCTTTCTCGGCGGGCTGGCGCTCGCCGCGCTCACCGCGCTGCTCCAGGGCGGCGGCTGGGAACCGCTCGCCGGCGTCGCCGTGGTCTACGGCCTCGGGCAGTTGCTGGAGAGCTTCGTGCTCACGCCCTATCTCGTGGGCGAGCGCATCGGCCTGCATCCGCTGGCTGTAATTTTCGCCCTGATGGCTTTCGGGCAATTGTTCGGTTTCGTCGGCGTACTCGTCGCCCTGCCGGCAAGCGCGGCCCTGCTCGTCGGCATGCGCGCCGTCGCGGCGGCCTGGTTCGCCAGCCCCATTTATCTCGGTGAGAGCGCCCGGGCAGATCCCCCGCAGGGCGCCCCGCCCGGTAACGGCGGGGAGACGGCGTGAAGCAGCTCGTCCTCGATCTGCTGCATCCGGATCGCCCGCCGACGTTCGAGAATTTCGTCCACGGCGGCAACGCGGCCCTTCTGGCCAGCCTGGCCCTGCTGGCCGAGGCGCCCGCGCGCCTGCCGGTTGGCCATCTTTATTTGTGGGGCGCCGCCGGCAGCGGCCGCAGCCACTTGCTCCAGGCAACCGTCGCCCGCGCCCGCGCCCAGAACCGTCCGGCGCATTACCTGCCCGCCGCCGCCATCGACGAGCGCCTGCCGGAAGATGCGTGCGCCCTGCTGGCGATCGACGATGTCGGGACGCTCTCGCCCGCCGCCCAGATCGCGCTTTTCAACGCCTTCAACCGCGCGCGCGGCAACAGGCAATCGCTGCTGCTCGCCGGCGAGGCCGCGCCGCGGGAGATGGCCTTGCGCGAAGACCTGCGCACGCGCATCGGCCAAAGCCTGGTTTTCGAGGTGCGCCCGCTCGATGACGCGGCGCGCGCCGCCATCCTGCACGCGCTCGCTTCCCGGCGCGGCTTGCGGCTGGGCGAGGATCTGGTCGGTTTCCTGCTCGCGCACGGACGCCGCGATCTGCCGGGCATGGTGGCTTCCCTCGATGCGCTCGATGCCGCCTCGCTCGAACACAAACGTCCCATCACCCTGCCCCTGCTGCGCCAACTCGTGCGGGAAGGGCTGCGAATCTGACCCCGACGCCATGGATCTCGTTCTTTTCGACCTCGACAACACCTTGCTTGCCGGCGACTCCGATGTCGCGTGGACACAGTTCCTGATCGAAGAAGGCGCGCTCGATGCCGCCGCGCAGGAGAAACGCAATCTGGTGTTCTACGAGCAATACAAGGCCGGCACGCTGGATATCCACGAATTTCTCGATTTCCAGCTCGCCCCCCTCACCCGCCACCCGCGCGCCCGGCTCGACGCCTGGCACCTCGCCTACATGGCGCGCCACATCCGCCCCATGATCCGCCCCGCCGCGCGCGCGCTCGTCGATGGACATCTGCGGCGCGATGCCATCGTCGCGCTGGTGACGGCCACCAACAGCTTCGTCGCCGGGCCGATCGGGCGCGAATTCGGCATTCCCCATCTCGTTGCCACCGTCCCCGCGCAGGAAAACGGCGCCTTCACCGGCAAGCCGAGGGGAATCCCCGCTTTCCAGGCCGGCAAGATCGCCCGCGTCGAAGCCTGGCTGGAATCGCTCGGCCTGAATTTCGCCTGCTTCGGGCAAAGCTGGTTCTACAGCGATTCGCACAACGACCTGCCGCTGTTGCAGCGTGTCGGCAAGCCGGTCGCGGTCGATCCGGACGACAT
>JAIRNL010000309.1 GCA_031258035.1 Azoarcus sp.
GTTATCAGATTCTGTTTGCATGATTCGTAAGCAAACGGATGTGCCGTGGCGGTCCGATAGCGGCGATGGCGCGCTTGAGATGATCGCAACACAGCAACCAGACCGATGTGATTCCGAACTGCTCCGCAGCCTCGCTCACCCAGGCTTGAAGCTGGGCGGATAGCCGCGTGAGCACCTGCCGGGCCTTGTCGAAATAGGCGTGCCGGGCGCGGAGCATCTCGCCCTGCAAGGGACGGCGCAGCACGAGCACGCGGCGTTTGTCTTCCCAGCCGCTCAGCGCGCCCGAGTGCTCGTTGCCGGCCTTGAGCTCGACCCCCATCACCAGGCGCAGCCCGGCCATCAGGTCGGTGTGGTAACTTCAGCGTCAGAAACTCGATGAAATACGCCAACTGTCCCATGGGCGTCGCCGCGCTGCCGGCTTCCCAGCGAACCTGAACCCGACCGCCCGCCGTCCACACTCCGGCGCACGACACCAGCATCTCTTCGCCTTGCAAACGCTTCAATTTCGACTCACCCATCAGGTGACTCCCTCGATCCGCGGAAAAACCATAGCCTGCCAGTTCCTCTTCCTTTCGCACGCTCAGGAACCTGAGCCAGTCCCACAGCCCCGTCCCGTCGTCCTGCGGCAGTTTGGGTAGCTCCAGGCGGTGAGGATCGAGGTATCGCGCGCGTCGCCGAAAAGGAGGCGGAAGACCAGGTCGTTGCGCGGGGAGAGGAAGGGCTTGTGCATGGCGGGCCTGAAGGGGGGAGGAGAGCGCGATTGTACCCTGTCTGGATAGGATGGCCATGCTGGAAGCGACTGTCGCATCAGGAACGATGCTTTTCTGATGATCGAAATGTTATCCAACTACAGGAGAATACGCCGGTTCGTTGAGCCATCCGGATGATGCGGTGCTAGCGTGCGCCGCCGAAAAGCGGTGCCTGCCAATAACACTTGATCTTGTGTGGGTGTTCGGGGTCGAGTTTGTTGAGCACGATCTGGATGACATTGCGGGAAAACGTCACCGCGGCGTGATCCGACCAATCCATCCGGCACACATCCTGGAGCACGATGTTATCGACCGTGGCACCCGGCCCCTGTTCGATGAATGCGGCCCGCCACGGCGTGACGAGTTCGTCGAAGCGGGTAGCGATATTGGTGTAGGCGATGCCCGGTCGCGTCTCCCCCTGACCATTGAGGGTGACATAGAAGGGGGCCTCCGCCATGGCCTGTTGGGCCGCGCCCGGCATTTTGGCTCGTTCGAACTGTTCGAGCACGAAATCCTTGAAACCGAGTTTTTCGCCGATGACGGTGAGGTGCAACACCGAGGTCGGATGGTTGGACGCCACCAGGGCGATGACCTTGGTGACCTCCCCTTTCGGCGCAAGCAGGTTGGCGTAATAGCGAATCTGCGCGCCGCCCTGTGAATGGCCGATCAGTGCGACGTGTTCGGCGCCGGTGATACGCCGCACCTGTGCCACAAAAGTGGCAATCTCGTGCGCCGAGGCCACCAGGTCGGCCGTGGCGTTGAGGCCGGGCTTGCCGGTGGTGTTGCCGTAATTGGGGGCGAACACGCAGTAACCGTGCGCGGCCAGCACCGGGGCCAGCCCATTCCAGGTGTTGTAGACGTGTTGCCAGGTACCGTGCACCAGGATGACGGGTTCGGGATGCGCCGCGGAGGGCCGGCAGCGCCAGTCGTTGACGCCGACCGGGTCGATGTCCGGCGAATCGAAGGAGGTGGCCAGCGCGGTGAGCCAATTGGTACCACTTTCCAGGCCGGGGACGTCCAGGTTCCTGGGGACCGGATTTTCGGGCGGCTCGCTCATCGCCGCGCGCGGCGAAATTGTCATGAGCGCGGCCAGCGCGATGAAAGCGGCGATCCGGTGGCGTCGTGCACGCATGGGTAGCCTCATTTTTTCCCGACCACGCCGGGGTGCGCCACGACCTCGGGGAACCATACCGTCGTGACGGTGGAGACGGCGAAATCGAACGCGACGACGCAGAACAGGATCATAGCCAGTTTTTTCTGGGTGGGAAGCGCCATGAGAAACAGCAGCTTCTTGGCGAGCGGTTGCACGACATAGAAAAAGAAGGCCCCGCCCGCCGCGAAAATGAAACTCGTCCGGAAAGCGATCCGGCCCTGGAAATTCAGCCAATATCCGTGGTAGTCCCACATCACCAGGCCGAATACGTATTCCATGACATAGCTCGCCAGCAGTTCGGCCAGCGTCGCCACTACGCCGATCAGGAGAAACACCGCGAGCGGGCGCACGTTGATGCCGCCGAGCGTGCAGCGGCATCCGATAAGGTGCCGGATCAGATACATGATCATCACGGCGCCGAAACCGTAGATCGGGATATAAGGGCCGAAATTGAATCCCCGGTTGATGAACGTATGCGCCTGCACGGAAAAAAGCACCGTTTCATAGACCCAGCCGATGAAAGAATAGAGCAGGAACAAGTAGAAATAGAGATAGGGCGGGAGGCTGTCGCGTTTTTCCGGTGCTTTCGGGTGGGACATGGGGAGATCCTCTCCGGGTTCGGAGGCGATGGTTGA
>JAIRNL010000044.1 GCA_031258035.1 Azoarcus sp.
GTGTTTCTCGGCATGAATCCGGGGCCATTCGGGATGGTGCAGACGGGCGTCCCCTTTGGCGAAGTCGCCGCCGTGCGCGACTGGCTCGGGCTGGAAGGCCCGGTCGGGCAGCCAGCGCACGTCAATCCGAAACGGCCGGTCGAAGGCTTCGCCTGCGCGCGCTCCGAGGTGAGCGGTCGCCGCCTGTGGGGCTTGTTCCGCGAGCGTTTCGGCAAGGCAGAGGCTTTTTTCGCCGATCATTTCGTCGCCAATTATTGTCCGCTCGCGTTCTTCGTCGACGGGCGCAATCTCACGCCGGACAAACTCCCCGCGGGTGAACAGGCCGCCTTGCTGGCTGCCTGCGATGAACACCTGCGCGCACTGGTGGCGGCGCTCGAACCGGCGTGGGTGATCGGCGTCGGCGCGTGGGCCGAAAGCCGGGCGAAGGCGGCCCTCGGCGGATCGCGCGGCGTGCGCATCGGCCGCATTCTTCATCCCAGCCCAGCCAGCCCCGCCGCCAATCGGGGGTGGGCGGAAGCGGCGAGCCGCCAACTCGCCGAACTTGGCGCATGGACAGCGTGACAGTCGTGGCCCGTTTGTCGCCCGCCCGCCGTTCAGCGGTTTTCGGTGAGGCAGGCAAGAAAGCTCTCCGGCGTCACGATCCGGAACCTTTCGCGCAACAGGCGATGGCGGTTCAGTTCCAGCAGCCGCCGGTCGCGGGTGAGAAGATGGCTCGCGCCACCGTCGCGCGCGATTTCGAGGAATTTCTGGTCGTCGCGGTCACGGCATTGCGGCAACTCGAACGTTCCGGCGCTGTCGGGCGGCGGAACGAGAAGGCCGCAATATTGCGCGAGAATCCGCGCCTGCCGTTCCGGCGCGAGGCCGAACCGTGCGCGAGCCAGCACATGGCGCAATTCTTCCAGCGCGTCGTCGCGGCCCAGAAGCGCGAATTGCCCGCGGGAAATCGCCCCGGCAAGCAGGGCAAGGCCGGGATCGCCGAAATGCCATAGCGCCAACACCGTGTTGGTGTCGAGCACGAGGCGCGAAAGGCCGCTCATCGGTGAAAAATGGGACAGCGCGGCGGGCCGTGCGCCGCCCGCGCCGTCTCCGGGTGGATGGATCGCCTTTACAGCCGAAACTTGACGAAGGAACCGGGCGCTTCTTCCAGGGCTTTCAGTTTGCCGCCCGCCGGATCGCGCGCCGCGAGCTTGTCGCTGTCATGCCCCGTCACCCACTCCTGCCAATTGACCCACCACGACCCCTCGTGCTGTCCGGCGCCGGCAAACCACTCGTCCGAGGTCGCGGGCAATTTGGGCGCGGGATTCAGCCAATAGCCGTATTTGTTGGCGACGGGCGGGTTGACGATGCCGGCGATGTGGCCCGAGCCGCCGAGGACGAAACGCACCGGCGCGGTGAAACGGCATGCGCCGAGGTAGGTGCTTTTCCATGGCGCGATGTGGTCTTCCATGGTCGAGATGAAAAAGCTCGGCACATTGATCTTGCCGAGATCAATCGGCACGCCGTCGATGTCGATGCCGCCTGGTTCGACCAGCTTGTTTTCCATGTACATCTTGCGCAGGTAGAAGCTGTGCATCTTCGCGGGCAGGCGGGTGGAGTCGGAATTCCAATACAGCAGGTCGAAGGGGAAGGGGTCTTTCCCCATGAGGTAGTTATTGACCACGAACGACCAGATCAGGTCGTTGGCGCGCAGCATGTTGAAAGTGCCGGCCATCTCCGAGCCTTCGAGGTAGCCGCGCTTGAACATTTTCTTTTCGAGGCTGGCGACCTGGCCTTCGTCGATGAACACGCCCAGTTCGCCCGGCTCGGAAAAGTCGGTGAGGGTGGTGAGGAAGGTCGCCGAAGCGATGCGCTTTTGCTTTTTGGCCGCGAGGTACGCGAGCGTGGTAGCCAGCAGCGTGCCGCCGAGGCAATAGCCGATGGCGTTGATTTCTTTTTCGCCGGTCTGCGTCTCGATGGCGTCGAGCGCGGCGAAAAGCCCTTCGTGCATGTAGGAGCCGAAGGTTTTTTCAGCCAGCTTCTCGTCGGGGTTGACCCAGGAGATCATGAAGACGGTGTGCCCCTGATCCACGAGCCATTTGACGAAGGAGTTCTTCTCGCGCAGATCGAGGATGTAGAACTTGTTGATCCAGGGCGGCACGATCAGGATCGGACGCCTGAATACCTTGTCGGTGTTCGGCTGGTACTGGATCAACTGCATCATGTCGGTCTGGAACACGACCTTGCCCGGCGAGACGGCGACGTTCTTGCCCAACTCGAACGCCGTGGTGTCGGTCATCTTCACCCGCACGTTGCCCTGGCCTTCCTCGATGTCGCGCAGCAGGTTGTTCAGGCCCCTGATGAGATTCTGTCCATTGCTGCGCACGGTCTCGCGGAACACTTCCGGATTGGTGAGCGCGAAGTTGGACGGCGACAGGGCGTCGATATACTGGCGGGTGAAGAAATCGACTTTCTTTGCCGTCTGTTCGTCCAGCCCTTCGACGCCATTGACCAGTTCGTGGACGTGGCGCGCCGTGATCAGGTAGGACTGCTTGACGAAGTCGAACATGAAATGTTCCTGCCACTGCTCGTCGCGGAAACGCTTGTCGCTGCGCGCCGGAACGGCGACCGGGGCGGCGTGCATGCCGGCGAACCGCAACATCGACTGCTGCCACAAAGAGAAGTAGTCCCATACCAGGTTCATCTGCGCCTGCGCGAGCTTGTAGGGATTGGAGAGCAGGCGGGCCATCATGTCCATGAAAGCCTGGGCGATGCCCAGTTCGTCGGACGGCGTCTCGATGCCTTTCTTGAACTGGCGCTGTATGTGTTCGCCGATCAGGGTCGAGGCGCGGCGGGCGACTTCGGCATAGGTCTTGGCAATCTCTTCGGGATTGGGCAGTTCGGCGGCGACTTCCTTCGGGGTGGTGCTCATGATCTGATCGGCTCCTGATGGGTATCAGTATGGGACTGGGTGAAAAACCAGAATAACGGTGAATCCTCGGAAACGCTTCCTTTTCCGGCAGCCGGGGCGGATGCCCGCGCTTCGGCGACGATGCGCCGAATGGTTCAACCGGCGGACAGGCGGGAAAAGGCTTCGACGACCGCGGGCGGCGCCTGCACCAGTTCGACCAGCACGCCTTCGGCGCCGATGGGGAATTCGTCGTTGCCTTTCGGGTGCAGGAAGGTGATGTCGTAACCCGCCGCGCCCTTGCGGATGCCGCCGGGGGCAAAACGCACGCCCTGGGCAGCCAGCCATTCGACGGCGCGCGGCAGGTCGTCGACCCACAGCCCCACATGGTTCAGCGGGGTGGCATGGACGGCAGGCTTCTTTTCAGGATCGAGCGGCTGCATCAGATCGACCTCGACCCTGAACGGGCCGCTGCCCATGGCACAGATGTCTTCATCGACGTTTTCGCGCTCGGAAACGAAATTGCCCGCAACGTCGAGCCCGAGCATATCGACCCACAGGGTACGCAGTCTTTCCTTGCTCAAACCGCCGATGGCGATTTGCTGAACGCCGAGAATCCTGAACGGGCGCGAGGCCATGTAGCTGTCTCCCTGAAAGCGGCGGCTGGCTGAAAAAACTGCATTTTAACGATTCGCCCTCGTCACGGCAGTGTTTATTTGGCGGCATCCGGGCGGTGGATGGAGACAGGATTCTGCCACTGCCGACGCGGAGGGAAATACCTGTTTTCCCCAAGGCACGGGAACGCAAACCGGCTACTGCCCCGGAAATATCCCGGGGCAGTAGCCGGTTTGCGGTTCATCACGTCCGGGCGCGGGATGTCCGGTTTTACTTGTTGCCGGTTTCCGCCGGCTTGCGTCTGGCGCGGGATTTGCCGGGCGCGACCGAGGAGGCGGGCCCATCCGCCGGAACCGGCGACTGGGCATCCTCTCCCTGCGCCTTGGCGCCCATCATGTTCCAGGGCCACAGAAACGGGTTGTTCTGGGCGGGAGGCGGTTCGGTTTCGGGCGGCGTTTCCGGGTTGTGCGCCTGGCCCATGGCCTGGACCGCGGCGATTGCGGCGCGCTGGACATCGAGTCCCTGGATGGCCATTTGCAGCATGCTGAGATTCATCTTCAGCCAACCTTCGACCGCCCGCATGTCGCCGATGCGTTTTTCAAGCTCATCGACATCGAGCGTCGGCGTCACCATGCCGGGCAAGGCGAAACCCAGCCGGCCCCACATGTTGCGCACGAATTCGAGTGGATCGTGGGCCGCGTGCTCTGCTGACATGATCTTCCCCTCCTGTGGCTATTGTCCGGTTATCTTACTCGCTTACACACACGGCTGGCACGCATATCGTCATCTCAGACCGTGCGATGCAGGCGCAGGGGTATTTCGGCGGGCGGCAGGCGCTCGGCGCGCCCCTGGTCTTCCCTCGTGTCGCCGTCGTCGGTTTCGATTTCCAGCACCTCCAGCACCTCCCGGGCGATCCTGCGGCAGGCCCTGGCGAGCAGGCTGGGCAACTGCTCCGGAACCTGCTTCTGCAACAACAGCTTGGACGAGGACAGCGCCCCGACCGGCTTGAGGATGCGATGCCGGTAAGCGCCCATGAACCGCAGCACGTTGCGATCCGCGGCCTCGCGCTGCCAGGCGTTGCCCGGCCATTGCGACGGCACCGCGTATGCGCGCGGAAACAGATCGAGGTCGCGGACGACCGTGCGAATATCCTCGTGCGAATCGCGGAACGGCAACAGCACGATGTCGGCCATGCCATAGAGCTTGTGATCCATATCGGTGCGATTGCCCGCGCCATCGACCACGCCGACCCAATCGTCGAGGGAGCGTAATTTGGTGATGACTTTAGCCAGGGCCTCCGCGTTGCGCGCATCGGCGGTAATGTAGCGACGGCCGGCGGGCGAGAGCGGCTCGCGGGAGATGTCGGTCAGTACGCAGGCGGCGCGGTGTCCGAGCAGGCCCAGCCCCTGGCTCAGCATATGCGAGAGGGTCGTCTTGCCGGTACCGCCTTTGTTGCCGAGCACGCAGATGATCTTTGCCATGATTCTGTCCTGGAAACGAGCGGGAGGAGAAATCGCACCTTGACATTGTGACCCCGCCCCTGCCGCCGCCAGCCGCAAAAAAACAGCGGTTCGTGAGGTCAGTTCAGCGTTTCGCGCCCGGAGAGGAAGCAAAAACGGCTGGAGGGGAGCGGAATTGGCGGCTCCCGGGGCCGCGCGCCCTGGCTGGCGCACAGGCGAATGCTACCAGCCGGCGCCGGGGCGATGTAACCGACATGGCAGGCGCGGCAGGCAGGATTACACGCCGCCCGGCGTATGCAGGCGCAGAAAGCCGCCGCCGGGTCGACGGACGACGACGCCCGCAAGCTCCAGGGTGAGCAGGTGGGCCTGCAACGTCTCGACGCCGAGGCCGACAGCCAGTGCCAGGCTGTCGATATCGCGCCCATCGTCGCCAAGCGCATCCAGGATGCGGACAGCTTCCGGCGCGAGGTTCGCGGGCACGGCGGGCATGCCGGATCGCGGCGTGCGGCCTTCCGCCGGGGCGCGGCGGGAAGAGGGGCGCCCGGTCCGGGCCGGTTGTGGCAGCAACTCGCCATCGAGGCGGCCGCGCAGCTCTTCGAGCACGTCTTCGGCGGTCTCGACCAGTTTGGCGCCCTGGCGGATCAGGCGATGGCAACCGCGAGCCAGCGGCGAATGGATGGAACCAGGAATGGCGAACACTTCGCGCCCGGCCTCGGCGGCAAGGCGGGCGGTAATCAGCGAACCGCTGTTGGGCGCCGCCTCGACCACCAGCACACCCAACGAAAGCCCGGCGATCAGGCGGTTGCGGCGCGGGAAGTTCCGCGGCAAGGGCGGCGTGCCGAGCGGGAATTCACTGACGAGCGCGCCGCGCGCGGCGATCTCGCGCGCCAGCCCGGCATTGCGCGCCGGGTAGATGCGATCCAGTCCGGTGCCGACGACCGCGACCGTGCGGCCCCCTTCGGCTGCGAACGCGCCGCGGTGCGCGGCGGCGTCGATCCCCAGCGCCAGGCCGCTGACGATGACCAGTCCCGCCGCGCCCAGGCTGCGGGCGAAAGCCTCGGCATTGGCTTCGCCCTGGGCGCTGGCTGTACGGGCCCCCACCATCGCCAGGGCGGGAAGTCCGAGCAATGCCGGATCGCCCTTGACGTAAAGTACGGGCGGCGGATCGGCGATTTCAAGCAGAGCGCGCGGGTAGCCGTCGTCGGCGAGGGTGAGGAGATGGTTGCCTGGCTCGCCAGCCCAGGCGAGCGCGGCATCGAGCGCCCCCGGATCAGCACCGGCGAGCAGGGCGTCGGCGGCATCGGCGCCGACGACATCGGCAAGGTTGGCGCGCGACTGGGCAAAAACATGCCCCGGCAAGCCAAAGACGGCAAGCAACTTGCGCTGCCGCGCCGGGCTTACCGGGCTCAGTGCGAAGCGGAGCCAGGCGGCAAGCTCCGCGCGAGCCACCGCCTCATCTTGTTGTGGTTTCAGGGGTTGCGGGCGGCGTCGCCAACCGTCGCCGGTCCATCCGTGTCCATAATGAGCGCATAGGATACATGATCGAAAACGCGGAATACCAGCACCGACCCATAACGCTTTTCGGGCAGGGCGTAAGCCTTGGACTTCATGCCGCTTCCTTTATAGACGGCGGTGCCGCGGTTGCGGAACAAAGCCAGGACGTGCCCCGCCTCCAGGCCGTCGAGCCTGCCGGCGCTGAGCGCGACCACGTTGAGTTTGCCGGTTTCGAGAACGCCGCGATAGATCGAAACCAGGCGGGCATCAATGGTTTCACCGGGCGCGTGCGGGGCATAGGAAAAGACCAGGTCGCCCTCGGCCGGCAGCATCAGGTCGCCCGCGCCGATTTCCTCGACGGCCTCGACGATTTCGAGCGTAGTGGGATTGGTGCGCTCGGTGACTCTGGCTGCGCCCAGATACTGCACTTCCGTCCCCAGCCGCCTGCGACTGGCTGGATCGACGAGCGGCTTGCCAGGGCGGAAAATCGCCCATTTGTCGACGCCGTCGCTCACGCCCGTGGCAAAAACGGTCTCGCCCTGGCCGAGATAAACGCGGCTGGTTTCGGTGGCGACGATCGTGGCGGCGCCCTCGACCGAACGGCCGGCGATGACCAGGGGCCGGGTGAGGAAAGGCGCGATGGCCTTCAGCGGAATGGTCGATACGGCTTCATCGACCGGCGTCTGGTACACCTTCGGCTGCAACCTGCCATCGCCAACGGCCAAGCCAGCGGCGGCGCTGCCACTGCCAATGGCCTTGCCGATCCGCAGATATGGCCCGCTGCGGTCGAGTACGATGATCTGCCCGGGGTAGATGAGGTGCGGACTCTTGATCTGGCTTTCGTTCATTTGCCAGACTTCGGGCCACCGCCAGGGCTCCTGCAAGAAACGGCCGGAGATGCCCCACAAAGTATCGCCTTTCGTCACGGTATAGGAATCTGGCGCGCTGGTTGCGAGCGCGGGCGGCGCGGCCTGGACGCTGGCGCAGGCAAGCGCCGCGATGCCGGAAACAAGGAAAGAGATGATTCGAAACATTGCACGCTTCCTGTTGGTGCGGGTCGCTTCCCGATAAACCTGCGGTACACTGCCGGCCTTTACTTGGGCTTGCGCGTATCGGAGCGACGGTTGAACATGAAATCTGTCATGGCTTTTCGACTTCGGCGCAACACATGCTCGTCCATGGTAGAGCGCGCGGGAAAATTATGTTCGTGACGGTTTTCTTCTTCTGGTAAGGCTTTATGGCACTGTTGCCTATTTTGCGTTTCCCCGATTCCCGCCTGCACACCCGGGCCGCGCCGGTCGATGTCATAGACGATACCGTCAGGCAATTGATCCGCGACATGGCCGAAACCATGTACGCGGCCAAGGGCGTCGGCCTGGCTGCCACCCAGGTCGACGTTCACCGGCGGATCGCGGTGATCGACACGAGCGAAGATCACAGCGCCCTTCAGGTTCTCATCAACGCCGAGATCATCGCGCGATCCGGCGAATGCGACAGCGAGGAAGGCTGCCTCTCCGTTCCCGGCGTGCGCGAAACGATCAGGCGCGCCGAATGGGTCAGGCTGCGGGCGCTCGACGAACACGGCAAGCCATTCGAGCTGGAGGCCGATGGCCTGCTCGCGGTGTGCATCCAGCACGAACTCGATCATCTCGACGGCAAAGTGTTCGTCGAATACCTCTCGCGCCTCAAGCTGGGCCGCATCAAGACCAGGCTGCTCAAACAGGCGCAGGAAGACCGGAACGCGGCCACGGACTGACCCGCCCCCGCGAACCGCCCGCCATCCCCCAGGAAGACCGCCCATGACATCGTCCCTGCGCGTGGCTTTCGCCGGCACGCCGGCGTTCGCCGCGGACGCCCTTGCCGCCCTCGTCGCCGCCGGCCACACAGTGCCGCTGGTACTCACCCAGCCAGACCGTCCCGCCGGGCGCGGCATGAAGCTCACTCCGTGCGCGGTCAAGAAGCTCGCGCTGGCTCATGGCCTCGCCGTCGACCAGCCAGAACGTCTGCGCGACGAAGCGCAACGCGCCCGCCTGGCCGCGAGCCGCCCCGATGTGCTGGTCGTGGCCGCTTACGGCCTCATCCTGCCGCCGGAAGTGCTGGCGCTGCCCAGGCTCGGCTGCCTCAACATCCATGCCTCGCTCTTGCCGCGCTGGCGCGGCGCGGCGCCGATCCAGCGCGCCATCGAGGCCGGCGACCGCGAGACCGGCATCACCATCATGCGGATGGACGCCGGCCTCGACACCGGCCCAATGCTGTTGCGCCGGGCGACCCCGATCGCCGACGACGACACCGCAGCCAGCCTGCACGACAAACTCGCCCGCCTGGGCGCCAGCGCCATCGTCGACACGTTGGCACGGCTGGCTGACGGCGACTTGTCGGCGGAGCCGCAACCCGCCGCGGGCGCGACCTACGCCCGCAAGATTTCCCGCGCCGAAGCCGAAATCGACTGGCTGCGGCCGGCCGCCGAACTGGCTCGCACCCTGCGGGCCTTCGACCCTTTCCCGGGCGCTTCCAGCCAGATACGCGGCACAGCGATCAAACTATGGGCGGCGCGTCCGACAGCGGAGCAAGGCCGGCCCGGCGCCATCCTGCGCGCCGACGAGGCCGGCGTCGTAGTGGCCTGCGGCGAGGGCGCCCTGTGCGTCACCGAACTGCAACGCCCCGGCAGCCGTCGCCTGCCGGCGGCGCCATTCCTGCGCGGATTCGCCTTCGCCGCCGGCGACCGCTTCGCGCCGCCCATTGCGGCGGGGGCTTGAATCCCGCCGACGCTGCCTTCATATCCCCGTTACTTCGTCTTCCGCGAAATCCGGCAAGGAAAACACATGTTTGGCAACTGGCTGAAAACCTCCATCCTGATGGCGGGCATCGTCGCCCTGTTCGGCGTGGTCGGCGGCGCCCTTGGCGGCCAGCAAGGCATGTTGATCGCGCTCGTCTTCGGCGGCGCCATGAATCTGTGGGCTTACTGGTTCTCCGACAAGGCGGTGCTGAAAATGTACCGGGCGCGTCCGGTCGATGCCGCCACCTCGCCCTACCTCTACAACATCGTGCGCGATCTGTCGCAGCGCGCCGGGCTGCCGATGCCCAGGGTCTACATCATCGACGAAGACCAGCCCAACGCCTTCGCCACCGGACGCAATCCGGAACACGCCGCGGTCGCCGCCACCTCCGGCATCCTGCGCCTGCTCGACGAGCGCGAACTGCGCGGGGTGATGGCGCACGAACTTGCCCACGTCCGGCACCGCGACATCCTGGTTTCCACCATCGCCGCCACCGTGGCGGGCGCAATCTCGGCCCTGGCGCAGTTCGGCATGTTTTTCGGCGGCCGCAACGGCAACGGACAGCGCGCCAATCCGGTCGCGCAGATTCTGGTCATGTTTCTGGCGCCATTGGCGGCAATGCTGATCCAGATGGCGATCAGCCGCACGCGCGAATTCGCCGCCGATCGCGGCGGGGCCGAAATCTCCGGCGACCCCGCCGCGCTGGCTGGTGCGCTGCTCAAACTCGAAGCCAGCGTGAAGGGGATTCCGCTGCACGCCGCCGAAGAACATCCGGCCACCGCGCAGATGATGATCATGAATCCGCTCTCCGGCAACAGCCTGCGCAGTCTTTTCTCGACACACCCCTCCACGCAGGAACGGGTCGCGCGCCTGCGCGCGTTGCAATGAGCATTCACGGGAAAAACCGAAAACAGGCAGCGGGAAAACCGGGCAGATCATGGGCTTTCTACGGCGCCTTGCGGGACAAATGGTCTCAGGGGCGCGGGTCGTTTTGCTATCATGAATGCCCAGTGACTTGAAAGGCTTGAAGCCCGGCGCGCAGCACAGGGCCTTGCGCCATAGCGTGTCGAAAAACCGCTGAATATTCACTGCGAACCAGCCTGATCTCGACGAAAGGATATATCCGATGGCAAAACAATGGATAAAAAGCTGCCCCGGCTTTCTGATTGCCGTAATCCTCGCGGGTTGCGGCAGCATGGGCGCACAATTTGCGTCGATTGGCGAAGTGAGCGAAAGCGAGCCCCAAGCCAGACTACGTGTGCTAGGTGGAGGCGGTTTCGTGCGCGGCGTTCCCGACAGCAATTGTCTGGACTGGTCCAAGCCCGGCGCGGGCACCATCATCGGCGGTCTCGTCGGAAGCAGTGGGTTTCGTGGTCGCAGCCTGGATATGCCGAACCCCGAGCGGCGCGAAGGCAAACCTTTCGCGGAAATTCATGTCGCCGCTGGAAAACCTTTCGCCCTGGCTTTCATGACGGGGCCGGAAGCGAGATATAGCTGTGCCCTCTCCGGCGTTCTTGTCCTGGACGAAGGCCAGGATTACGAAGCGGAAGCAAGGATGAGCGACGAAGAGGTGCGGGTCGGCCTGTCATTCGTGCCGACCTGCGTGCTCTCCCTCAAAAGACTGACCCCCGAGGGGACATGGGAACCCCAGCCCATCAGACAAGTGTTGCTCTGTCGGCGGCGGAAATGAGCGTAGGCATCCTGTTCCGTCCGATTCCATTTCTGTTCGTAACTGGCTGTTCTTCCATGCATCCCACAACGCGCCATCGGCCATCAATCTCCCATTGACGCCCTTGCCTCATGCTACACTCAGATCTTTGAAACTGTCATGGCTCTTTTGGGTTCCAGGCAGTTTGATGACAAATGAGGCAAAAATGGCTTTGAAAGACCTGCTGTTCCGCGAGACGAATCAAGACAATCCGCCAGCGCCAGCCGATCCATCCGAACCGAATAAAACGGCACCTGAGACTGTACAGCATTCACCTGTTTCGGGCAATGCTGACGACATGTCCGATCTGGCTAAAAAGTTGGTCGAAGATTTCAAGCGGATCGTCAACCAGAACAATTTGCCCGGAATAGATATTCTCGAGTTTTCCAAAGCCTTGTTCAAAAAAGGCTCGAATCCCTCTGCGGACGATTACCAGCGGATATTCGATGTATTGCACGCGGTCGATGACAAGCTGACCACGCAACAACTGATCGAGAGTTCGTCCACCTACAAAAAAATGATATTGGACTTGGCTGGACAGGACATTACAAAAGGCAATTCGCGCAAATCGGAGGTTGAGAAAGCCAAGACCGCCGAGGAGCAGGCGCTCGACAAGGAGCAGCGGTCGTTAAACGATGAGATCGCCAAGCTGGAAGCGCAATTGCAAGGGAAACGTGATCGTCTCGCCCAAATCGCATTGTCCCTGAAAGACGTGGATCGGAAATTTCAGGCCGATTTGGACGACATCGTCCGGAAGATTTCCGCCATCGAACAGGCTTCCCAACAGGTCATCCTCAGTTTTGACGACGTTGAGCACGGCATCCGCACCTATTTGAACTGAAAGGACTGAATATGGCAAAGACACAACTCGTGACACGCGACACCACGATGATCGAAGCCGCGCCGGTCAATTGGCCGATCATGTCCTATCTGAGCAACGGTCGGGACATGCCCGCGGTGGCGGAAGCCGTGGCGAACAAGCTCACCAGCTGGCGCAAGGGAGAAAAAAGCCTTGCCACCATCATCGGCATAGGCGGCATTGGCGTGCTGGGCTGGGGCATACTGAAGTATGTGTTGCCGGTGGTGTTCGGCGCGTTGGGGCAGGTCATGGCAGTGATCGCATCGATCGCGCTGGTTGTCTTTGCGATCATGGCCACCCCCGTGACCTACAAACTCTTCCGCCGCCTGATTCGGAACCTGCACCGGGCATTGATCCGTTGGGATCCCTTTGCCGAGTTGGACGAGCAGCTTGCCAAAATGAAGAATTCGCTCGCCGTCTTTTTGCGCAACAAGGCAAAGATCAAGCAACTGCGGGCCGAGTTTGCTTCCATGTCCGACAGTTCGGAGAAGAACGCCAACGCGTTGCAAGAGCAGATCCGACTGGATTCGGAGAAGGCGACCAAGCTGAAAGCGGAGCGCGATGCGCTTCTCGTCAAAATCCAGGAGGCGGAAGCCAAGGGCGACCGCAAGCAGGTCTCCGAACTGCGTGACCTGCACACGGAGCTTGAGCAGAAATTCTCCAACGCCGTCTCGGCGGCATCGAGGAACAAACAGTCGATGGATCGAAACATCGACTGGACGAAGAAGTACGCCGCCCGCGCGAACATTTTTGCCGAACTTGACCGTAAGCTCGCTCTCGGAGCCACGTACTACGAAAACAAGATCAAGGACTTCGAGGTGAGCATTTCCGACATGAAGAAGGATTGGGAAATGGCGCTCGCCTCGCGCGGCGCAACCGATACGCTGGTGCGCGTCCTCGGCCCGTCCGGCCCCAATTGGCAGCTCGATTACGCCTTGGAGTTCGTGACAGGACGCATCAACGAGGATCTGGCTATCACGGCACAGAATCTGCAAGACCTTGATCGCTACACCGATGGGTTCGATTTCAACAGCGATGACGCTTACGCTCGCCTGATACAAGTAGTCGACAAGATCGATGCCGACCAGATCCCCGTGCCCGATGCTTCGGCCATTTACAACCCTTCGCACCGGCTCAGTTCGGACGAGAAGCAAGCGGCTGGCACGATAGGGAATATATTCTGAAACGATGGGCCTCGCGCATCTGCAACAAATTTCTGAAACAAATCGACCAGGAGGGCGGTAAACCGCGCATAACCATGACCACGAACAAACCTTTCACTCTTCCGGGTTTTCCCTCGCACTGGACGATCGGCTTGCAGCTGTTCGTGCTGCTGCTCATCGTTGCAGTGGTGGGCGCAGGCGCTTATTTCGGCTACCCCTACCTCCAACAAGCCAGTCAGGCGGCAAAGGCGGGAGAGACATTGCGCGTGGGGATGAACAACTTCTCGGGCTTCGCCCCTGGTATCTGGATCAACAACGGGGTCAAGGCGGACAGTGAAAGCCGCATGTCCAAGGAGTTTGGCGTGAAGCTCGAAGTCGTCGTCCAGGACGACATGAACAAGCTCATTTCGGGGCTGAAATCGGGCGATTTGGACGCCATCTTCACCACCACCGACATTTCGCCGATTTCGATGGACGAGAGCGGCGACCTGGCGCGCATGGGGGTGCAGCAATTCCTGAAAATAGACGATTCGCGCGGGGCCGACGTCTTCATCGTCGATCGGAGCATTCAGTCCGTGCAGCAACTGAAAGGCAAGAAGATTGCCGTCGCACTCGGCTTTCCAAGCAACACGCTGTTGCATGCCACGCTCGAAGCGGGTGGTTTGACCGAGAAAGACGTGCAGATTGTGGCCTTCCCCGATCCTGTCGCCGCGAAAAACGCTTACATCTCCGATAATGCTGACGCCACGGTGGTCTGGTCGCCTGACGACATCGCCTGCCTCGAAGCGCGGCCATCGAAGGTGCTGACATCCACCGAAAAGATGCCCAACATCATCATGGACGGGTTCGTCGCGCGCAAGGATGTGCTGGAGAAAAAGAAGGCGCTCTTCATCAATTTCTCGAAGGCATGGCTGACTGCCAACGCCGAAATGGCCGACCCAACGAAGCTCGCAGCCGCCGCACAGGTCTACAAGGTAGCGTTCGAGGTCTCCGATCCGGTCAAAGACATCATCGAAGGGATGAAGAAGGTGCATTTCGCCACATACGGCGACAACATCAACTTTTTCGGTCTGTCGACCGATTACACAGGGATCACCGGGCTGTCGCTCTACAACAAGATGGCGCGCGTCTACAAGAACGGCTACGGGAACGACATCAAGAACATCGTTCCCTGGAATCTGGCCTCGAACGCCTCCATCGTGCAGGCGATCACCGATCTGACCGGCGACATACATCAGGCCGAAAAGCAGATCGAGTTTGCCCCGGTGGCCTCGGTTGCCGTCGAGGAAGCCAAACCCGCGCTCGCCACCAAGAGCGTGTCGGTGAATTTCGGCGTCAATTCCGCGTTGCTCTCGGAAGAAGAACGCGACAAGATTCGCCGCGAAGTCGGCGCCACAGCGCTCGAACTGGCCGGGTTCCGTGTCCGCATCGAAGGTAACACCGACTCGACCGGCAATCGCAACCTCAACATCGCCCTGTCGCGCAAACGGGCGCAGGCCGTGGCCGATTATCTGGTGAAAGAATACGGTTTCTCCACAAACCGTTTCATCGTGGTGGGCAACGGCCCCGACAAGCCGGTCGCCGCCAACGACACGGAGCTTGGCCGTGCGCAGAATCGCCGCACGGATTTCGAGTTCATCCAGTAATTCTCAGCTTCGCAAGAGGGGCGGCTCGTGTAGTCGCCCCTTCTCAACCGGGATTGGATAACCATGAGCGCAAAAGACCTTTTCCGCATCGACGGAGAAGTATCCCCCCGAACGGGATTCCTGATTTCCGTGCTGGGCTGGTTTCTCCTGCTGCTTGTCTGGTATGCGGTGACGGTATTCGAGCTGGTCAATCCGTTCATCCTGCCTTCGCCGACAAAGGTCGCGGCTTCGTTCGCGGTGTTGTTCAACGAAAAAAATCTGGTGTTCCACACCGGGTATTCGATCTTCGTGAACCTCTCCGGCTATCTGCAAGCGGTGGCGATTGCCGTTCCGCTCGGCTTTCTGATCGGGCTGATTCCGTTTTTTCGTAACCTCATCATTCGACAGATCGAGGCAGTACGCTTCACCCCATTGCCTGCGGCGACTGGTATCTTCATGGCGCTCTTTGGCATCGGACTCAATCTCAAGGTGCAGTTTCTGGCCTTCGGCATCTTCGTCTATCTTCTGCCGGCCATCGTGCAACGCATCGACGAAATCAAGACCGATAGCCACCTCCAGGCGCTTCAGATGACCATGAAGACGCTCAACGCGACGACTTGGCAATCGCTGCGGCACTTTTATTTACCGTCCGTGCTGAGCCGCTTCTTCCCCGACGTGATCAATCTCGTCGCCGTCAGTTGGACGTACATCGTCATCGCTGAAATGCTCAACGCTCAAGGCGGGCTGGGCTATCTGATCTATCTGGCATCGAATCGCAGCAGCCATATAGAACAGGTGTACGCCGTCATCATCCTCATCATCCTGATCGGGCTGCTTCAGGATCGTTTGTTGAAATGGCTGGATCGGACCTTCTTCCGGTTCAAGTACGCATGAGCGCGAGAGAAAACCATGGCAGAAAACGTCTTCGACCCGAATTATGGCAAACCGGCGGCACCGGAAACTGCGGCAAAACCCCGTACTGAAACCACTCGGAGCACAAATGGAGATGCGCTGGTAGACGTCGTGGCGTTGCGCGGTATCGATCAAGTCTACGACCAAGGGGGGAAGCCCCATGTCGTGTTCAGGAATTTCTCTCTCTCCATTCCCGACATCCCCGACCGTGGCCAATTCATCACCATCATGGGGCCTTCAGGGTGCGGAAAATCAACCATCCTGCGCTACATTTCCGGCTTGCAGAAACCCACGGCGGGCGAAATCCTGTTCAAGGGCCAGCCCCGCGATCCGCATGAAAGCGTGCCGATGGTCTTCCAGCAGTATTCCAATTTTGAGTGGAAAAGCGTGCTGCACAACGTAACGCTGCCGCTGGAATTACAGGGTGTCGACCATCGGGAGGCCGAAGAAAAAGCACGGGCGATGCTGAAGGTAGTTGGGCTTGAAGCACACGCGGACAAATACGCCAAGTATCCGAATCTGTCCGGCGGTCAGTTGCAGCGGGTGGCCATCGCTCGCAGCCTGGTTGTTCATCCGTCGATTCTCCTGATGGACGAGCCATTCGGTGCCCTCGACGTCAAAACACGGCGCGAAATGCAGGATTTCCTTCGCGCCATCTTCGAGGCGCAGGAAGACATGACGGTAATCCTCGTCACACACTCTGAGTCCGAAGCGGTCTTTCTGTCTGACAAAGTGGTTGTTTTGAACGCGAACCCGGCGACGATCGTGGCAGATATTCCGATCCATTTGCCATCCGCGCGAGATGATGCTGCGCGCATTGCCCCTGAGTTCGAGCATTACGTTGCCAAAGTGCGAAAGGCGCTCAGTTAACACTATGCTCATTTCTCCGCGGGGCGCGCCATGCCGATCTTCTTGCCCCGATTCCTCGCCGCCCTGTGGCTGGCTTTTCTTTTGGGCGGCGTGCTGTCCGGCAATGCCAATCCCCTGCCGATCACGCGCGGGGTATCGAGGCGCTCAAGGATGAACCCGACCAGGACGTGCTGGGCATCCGCTTCATACTCAGCCAGCTTGCGCGGGCCGTGGTAATAGCCAGCGTGCCTTCTATCCAGCGCAGTACGGCCACACCTTGGCCTTGGCGTAGGACAACGATGCCGATCCGCCGGAATCTAGCGCCTCATGCTCTCGAAGCTGACGCAGTTGTCCGCCCCGACCTGCTGGCGTTCAAAGCGTTCGCAAAGGACGCCTTCGAGCAGCCAGCCGATTGACGCTGATGCGTCCGTTCGCACACCCCAAGACCGCGCCGCCTCAAGCCCAGAACGGCCCTTCATGCGCTTCCTCTCATCTCTACGCCTCCTTGGCGTGCATGATGAACGGACAGATCATGCGCTACGACTCCAGACAGATTACTTGCTCCCTACACTGCACGAAGGTTTCCTTGACAAGCAAGGCATTGGTCGATTTAATCATGAGTTCGCCCTTTATTTCACAGGCCAACCGATCATGAAACGCACCTACCAGCCTTCCGTCGTTCGCCGCAAGCGTACCCACGGTTTCCTCGTCCGCATGAAAACCCGGGGCGGTCGCGCGGTGATTCGCGCCCGTCGCGCCAAGGGACGCCACCGCCTCGCCGTTTGAATCCATGGTTTCGGCGCGTGCCGGTCACGGTTTTCACCACGCTCACAAATTGCACAAAACGGATGAATTTTCATCCGTTTTTGCTTTCCGGCGCACCTTCCGCGGACGTTTTTACACGCTACACTACCGCCCCAACGGACTCGATACCGCTCGCCTCGGACTGGTCGTGGCAAAAAAACTGGTCAAACGCGCCAATGGCCGCAATTTGCTGAAACGCCTTGCGCGGGAAATTTTCCGGTGTCGCCGCGAGGCGTTGCCTACCTGCGATCTGATCATCCGTCTACACGCCCCGACGGCCAATGCCCGCCGCGCCGAACTCCGCCAGGATTTACAGCAGTTGTTGAGCCGCCTTTCAGTTCTCCCCCCGGGATCTGCCGGTCTTTCCGCCTGAACTCAGCCCCTGTTCCACCGGTTTCCACAGATGTCCACAAGCTGTTGAAAATAATGAGTTTTTCATTTTTCACAGTTCATCGAAGGCAACCGGAATCTGCTAGGGGATGTTTAGTCCCAGCGTTTGACGGTACAATATCTATGACAAAATGGAGGGAGTCCCTATGGGACAAGTTCTACACGGCAGCGCCACAACGACTTCAGGCGGTGCGTCGAGCGATACAGCATAGTCAAGAGAGCATAAGAGCCTTGGCCCGCCGTTACGGCATCAATCCAAAGACGGTCGCCAAATGGAAGAAACGCC
>JAIRNL010000053.1 GCA_031258035.1 Azoarcus sp.
TTCATGGACTATTGCAACTGCCGACGACCCCATTGCGCACAGGCTTATGAATTTTCAGTGACTCCGGCCCGAACGGGTTGCGGCACGAGTTTTACGCCCAGGGCCGCACAGACTTTCATCACCGTGCCAAAGCTCGGATTCCCTTCGCCGGAGAGCGCCTTGTTATCGCCGCCCGCGAGCAACAGATAAACCGTCCCCCCGGTTCATCCGGATTTTTTGCGGTAGCGGCCCGCGCGCCAGTCGCCGCGGCTGCCTTTGAAACTGATACAGTCATCCATCGCCATTTTTCCGCTATTCCGGCATATGCGACAACATTCCGAGACATCAAGCCAGGGCGGGCGCCGCCTGACCGGGCGGCTGGAAGTCGAGACCGAACAAGGCGCCTTCCTGGGCAACACCCGCATCCGGCTTCTGGAAGCCATCGACACGCACGGCTCCATTTCGCGGGCAGCCAAGTTCGTGCCGCTTTCCTACAAAGCCGCCTGGGATGCGGTGGACGCCATGAACAATCTGGCGGACAGGCCGCTGGTGACGCGCGCGACCGGCGGCAGGCACGGCGGCGGCACACGGCTCACCGACTACGGTCGGCAGATGGTCGAGTTGTACCGGGCGCTGGAGACCGAATACCAGGCGGCGCTGGAACGGCTGACAGCCAGCATGAACGAGGGCGCCGCCGGCACGCTCCAGGAATTCCGCCGCCTCCTGAAACGCATGTCCATGAAAACCAGTGCCCGCAACCAGTTCGCGGGCACGATCGTCGGCCTCAGGGCGGGGGAAGTGGACTACGAAGTGCGGCTGAAACTGGATGACGCCAATGAGTTGGCGAGCGTCATCACCCGCGCGTCCGCCGAAAACATGGGGCTGGAAATCGGCATGGAAATCTGGGCGCTGGTGAAATCCTCGTCCGTGATGATCCTTGCCGGGAAAACATCGCGCACCACGGCGCGCAATCACCTGTGGGGCGAGGTGAGCCGCATCCACCGGGAGGCGGTCAACGCCGAAGTGGCGCTCACGCTGCCTGGCGGCAAGACCGTGTGCGCGGTGATCTCGAACGAGAGCGTCGATAACCTGGCGCTTGCCGTCGGCAGCCAGGCATGCGCCGTGTTCAAGGCGTCCGCCGTCATCTTGTGCGCGCCCGGTTGAGAATCCGGAATCGGAAACCGGCGCTCAGCCGCCGGATGGGCGGCAACCCGTGCCGCGCGGGTGTTGGCGACGCCAGAGCCAGGGCGGCGTCGGGTCTTTTTCCGCCCACAGGCCGGCGCCGGCGCGGGCGGCCTCGCGCGCCAGTGTTCGCAGGGATTCGTCGCGGGCGTAGCGGGCGTAAAACCAGGCCAGGCCGCGCCGGATCTGGATGCGATTGACGGTTTCGCTTTCCCCTTCGACCGTGACCCTGCCGACGCTGCGGCCGTAGCGGTCGGTATCGAGGACTTCCACCGTGACGCGGCGACCGAGCGCGAGTTCGGCGAGCGAGGCGCGCGAGCGCCGGTTGAAAGGCTGGCAATGCTCCGGGGCGTCGATTTCGGCAAGGCGGACGACGGTATTCGTCCCGCGTTCGTCGCGCAGGGTGAGCGTGTCGCCGTCGGCAACCCTGACGACTCGTCCCGCGAGCGTGGCCGGCGCGCGCGCGCCATCCCGCGCCGAAGCCAGGGCCGACAGGCCGAAAAAGAGCGCGACGGTTCCCGCGATGAAAAAGGAAAATACCGTGCGCGCCCTGCCCATTTCAGGCCCTCTGTTGGGGTGGGGGCGCGCCGTGCCTGCCTGTCGCGGCTGACGCCGTTTCATGATGTTTTGTATGGATGCCGGCACGGGGAGAATGGACGACGCATGATCCCGGCGAAACTGTCCGGCGGCAAATGATTTGTGCGCATTGCTCCCATAGGGGAAGGCTATGATGCCGTGCCGGAAGAAACCGCGCGCCTTGCGCGGGCGGGGGAGGCGATGGCGACATCCGCTATAATCGAACACTTTCACGATTTCCGAGTGCCATGAGCGCCGACCCCAAGATCCTGCTGACCGAGCTGCTTCGCGCCGCGCTGAAAAGCGTGGCGCCGGCGCACGCCGAAGTCCCCATCCTGCTGGAACGCCCGCGGCAGGCCGGACACGGCGACTTCGCCACCAACGTCGCCATGCAGCTCGCCAGGACCCTGCGTCGCAATCCGCGCGAACTGGCTGCGCTGCTGTTGGCCGAGTTGCCGCCCTCCGGGCGGGTGGAAAAGGCCGAGGTGGCCGGGGCCGGCTTCATCAACTTCACCCTCGCCGCGTCGGCGAAGACGGCCGTGGTGGGCGAGGCGCTGACCCGGGGCGCGGACTGGGGGCGCGGCGCGGCCAGGGACGTGAAGGTGCAGATCGAGTTCGTGTCGGCCAATCCGACCGGACCGCTGCACGTCGGACACGGGCGCGGCGCGGCCTACGGCGCTTCGCTCGCCGACGTGCTCGCCTTCGCCGGCTTCGAGGTGAGCCGCGAATATTACGTCAACGATGCCGGGCGGCAGATGGACATCCTCGCCCTGTCGACCTGGTTGCGCTATCTGGCGCTTTTCGGCGTCGAAGTCGATTTCCCGCCCAACGCCTACCAGGGCGATTACGTCCGGAAAATGGCGGAAGATCTGCGCGACGCCCACGGCGGGCGTTTCGCGCGCGCGAGCGCCGCCGACGTGCTCGCCGGCACCCCCGGCCTGCCGCCGGCCGAGCGCGACGACGACAAGGAAGCCAAGGCGCAGCGCGAACAGCATCTCGATGGGCTGATCGCCAACGCCAGGCGTCTGCTCGGCGACGATTACCTGTTCGTGCAGGGGTTCGTCCTCAACGAACAATTGGGCGACTGCCGCGACGACCTGCGGGAATTCGGCGTCCATTTCGATAAATGGTTTTCCGAACGCAGCCTGTTCGACACCGGCCTCGTCGAGCGCGCCGTCGACCAGCTCGAAAAAGCGGGGCACGTCTATACGCAGAACGGCGCGAAATGGTTCCGTTCCACCGCGTTCGGCGACGAGAAAGATCGCGTCGTGCAGCGCGAAAACGGCATCCATACCTATTTCGCCTCCGACATTGCCTACCACCTCAACAAATACGAACGCGGTTTCGACCGCATGATCGACGTCTGGGGCGCGGATCACCACGGCTATGTGCCGCGGGTGAAGGGGGCGGTTGCCGCCCTCGGACTCGACCCGGAACGGCTCGACGTGGCGCTGGTGCAATTCGCGGTGCTTTATCGCGGTGGCCAGAAGACATCGATGACGACGCGGGGGGGCAAGTTCGTCACCCTGCGCGAATTGCGCGGCGAAGTCGGCAACGACGCCTGCCGCTTTTTCTACGTGCTGCGCAAAAGCGACCAGCACCTCGATTTCGATCTCGACCTCGCCCGGAGCCAGAGCAACGACAACCCGGTCTATTACGTGCAATACGCCCATGCGCGCGCCTGTTCGACCCTGAAAAAATGGGGCGGCGAGCCGGACGAACTGCGCGCGGCGGATGCCGGCGCCCTGCGCAGCGAACGCGAATTGGGATTGTGCTCGCGGCTGGCTGCCTTCCCCGAGGTCGTGCAGGCGGCGGCCGACGATTACGCGCCGCACCAGGTGGCTTTCTACCTGCGGGAACTGGCTGCCGATTTCCACGGCTGGTACAACGCCGAGCGCATGCTGGTCGAAGACGAAACGCTCAGGCTGGCTCGTCTGGCGCTGGCTGACGCCATTCGCCAGACGCTGGCCAACGGGCTGGCCCTGTTGGGCGTGTCGGCGCCCGATTCAATGTAAGGGCAGCGTGCCGCTGCCGCAGAAACGGAGTTTTCTTGTGAATCGCAGACGCAGAATTCCAGACACTTCCCCATTGCCCTCGCGCAACCGGGGCGGAACCATCATGGGCGTTTTCGTGGGCATGATCCTGGGCGCCGTCATCGTTGCCGTCGCGGTGTGGTTCTTCAACCGCAACGACAATCCCTTTACCCAGTCCACCACGACGAAACCGGCCCAGGCAAACGAGAGCGTGGCTGCCTTGCCGGGCAAGCCGGGCGACCGCCCGGTGGAAAAGCCGGACTTCACTTTTTTCAATACCTTGCCAAAAGGCGAGAGCGCGCCGGTGACGCCGCCCGCCGCCACGGCAGAGGGGCAGGCGCCACGGCAGCCGCCGCCCGCGCCGACGGCAAGACCGCCGGAAAAACCGCCAGAGAAGCCGGTTTACCTGCAACTGGCCGCGTTCGAGAACGCCGAGCAGGCCGACGACCTCAAGGCGCAATTACTGCTGATGGGACTGGAACCCGTCACGCAGCGCGCACAATTGCCCGATGGGCGGGTCGTACACCGCATCCGCGTCGGCCCGTTCTCCAACCGTGAAGACCTGAAGGCCATGCGCTCGCGCCTGGCTTCTAACGGCTTTACCGCCGACGAAGTCCCGTCCAACTAACGGGGCCACGCAGGGTGCCCACACCGCGCGCCGCAACCCCCACCCCATCGCCCGGAAGGAGTCCCCAACATGAATCGTCGTGATGCCCTTCGCCAACTTGGCGCGCTGGCGCTGCTCGCCGGATCGGCCGGCCTCGCCCCGGCGCGGGAGGGTCGCTTCTACATCCTGAAGTCTCCCGTGCCGACCGACACGGAAGGCAAGATCGAAGTGCTCGAATTTTTCTATTACGGCTGCCCGCACTGCCGCGACTTCGACCCGCTGATCCGGGAATGGCTGAAAAAACTACCGGCCGACGTCGCTTTCGCCCGCGTGCCGGTGAGCTGGGGCGCGCGCGATCTCCGGCACCAGAACGAAGCGCGCCTCTACTACGCGATCCTGGCGACCAGGCAACTCGACACCCTGCACGAAAAGGCGTTCGCCGCCATCCAGGACGAACGCCTGAACCCCGGCAACGAGGACGCGGTGCGCGAATGGGCCGAAAAGCAGCGCGTGAACGTCAAGGCGTTCATGGGCGCATACAACGCGTTCGGCGTGCAGACGCAGGTGCGGCGGGCCGGGCAACTCACCAGGACCTACAAGATCGAAAGCGTGCCCACGGTGGCGGTGGGCGGGCGCTTCGTGACCTCGGCTGCCCTGACGGGCGGCCATCGGGGCACGCTCGAAGAAACCGACCGCCTGATCGAGCGCGCGCGTCGCGGATGACCGAAGGCGGTTCCCCCGCCCCCTGCCGATATGCCGAGACTATTTCCCTGGTTCATTTCCACGACCTTTTCGTCGAACCGCCCGCCGCCGGGCGATGCGGCGGCGCGCCCGGATGCCCCATCCGCGCCCTCGGTTCCCGCCAAAGAACCGCCCCCCGCCCCGCCCCCCGTCGGCGATGTGAGCGAGCGTCGCATCCATCAACGTTTCGTGGCCCGCCTGCACGGCGAGCCGTGCTTCTGGGCGCTGCTGGGGGAAGAGCGGATGGCGCTCGACGATCTTTCCCTCGAAGGGTTTGCGCTCTCGGCGACGCCGGCCCTCACCCAGGGCAGGCAGTTCGATTTCACCTTGCGGCGCGAAGGCGTGCCTGACGCGATCCGTGGCCGCGCCGAAGTCGTCAGCCTGTTCGGCAAGGGAGAAACCGCCGCTGCCGGTTGCCGCATCCTCCACTTCGAGGGCGACGGCCCCGAACGTCTGCGCGACTGGCTGGTGACGCACGTGATCCGCAGCGCCACGGTACGAATCACCGAAAAGGACGCCGCCGCCATCGTCGCCGGGAGGTCGCTGGTCTGAACGACGCCACGCTGTCCGAAGCAGCGCGGAAAACCCGATGCGCGTATGATTTGCGCCCACACAACCCGATGAACCACGGAGGCAACGCATGAACGTCACCTATTACCAACTGGTCATTTCCGGCAACATCCGCGCCCTGGAGAACCTGGCTCACCTGCTGGACAAGGCGGTGGCGCACAGCGCCGCCAATGGGATCGAAGAGCGCGCCCTGCTCGATGCGCGCCTCTTTCCGGACATGTTCCCGCTGATCCGGCAGATCCGCATGGTCTGCGACATGAGCCGCGCCGCCGCGGCATGGCTCACCGGCAGGGAAGCGCCGAAATTCGACGACAACGAAACCAGCTTCGCCGCCCTGAAAACGCGCATCGCCGACTCGGTCGCCTACCTGCGAACCTTCCAGGAAAGCGACTTCGCCGCCAGCGCCGCCCGCGAAGTGCGCCTGCCGTGGAAGCCGGACACCGCCTATCGCGGCGAAATCTTCCTGCTGCAACACGCGATTCCCAACATCTACTTTCACCTGACGACCGCCTACGACCTCCTGCGCCACAACGGCGTGCCGCTCGGCAAGGCGGACTACCTCGGGCACATCGGCTGACTGGGAGGTGGGTTCAACCATGGCCGAACAATACGAAGTCCATTCCCCCGGCACCAAGCGTTCCGTCGCCAGCGAACTGCTGCGCCTGGAAGAAGACTGCATCCGCCGCGGCAAGGCGCAGTCCCGCGCGGGCGC
>JAIRNL010000057.1 GCA_031258035.1 Azoarcus sp.
GGGCCCACGATGCGCGACATCGAACTGGACGACTCCCGTTACGGCTTCATTGCCGCTGGCACCCTCAATCCCCAGAAAGCGAGGGTGCTCCTGCAACTGGCTTTGACCAGGACGCAGGAGCCGGGCGAAATCCAGAAGGTGTTCGATTATTGCTGAGCGCGAATGCCGTTCTTCCAGACTTGTTTTGCCCGGGTCGGCGATGTTACTCCTCCTTGCGGTGCGATGTTCCGTCGTCGGTCGCGTCTGCCGGCTTCGGCGCAAGATATGGCTTCAGCACATGATCGACCAGGAATCTCCCGCCTGCCCAGCGGGAAAGATGATCATCATCCGCATAGAGAGGCAAACCGTTTTCATCCGTGAGCAAGCAGGTTTCTGTTGGGCAGAAAGCATCCAGCGAATAAATGATCGTCGCTCCTTGGATGCGTTTCAACACATTCAGATATTTTTCTTGATTTTTCAAAACATCTGACTTATATACGGGTTTTCTCTTTTTTATGTTTTTTATGGGGCGAAAAGGTTGAATATGAATAAGATTCCTGATGTCTGTATACAAAACAGGATTTTCGGAAACGATGAATACTTCTTTTCCCACTTTTCGCAAAAGGTCTACGAAATATTGCATTTTTTCATAGTAGCCGTCTTCTCCAAGAAGTGTCCGATTGTGTGACGGCGGAAAGTCTATATCTTTAGCCTCCAAGTTTAATACGCCTCTCTCAATGATAAAAACTTTGGAGATATCCTGGCTAATATTTTGTTTTATCAGATTCAGGACACTATCCAGATGGGCCTTTTGATGCTCCAAGTCCAGAGATACTATGGGCGTCCATAAAGTATGAAGAAATAATGTATTTATATTAAATTTGGCATTATACTCAGCAATGGCGTCGAATGGAGAATGGGCATGGCTATCGCCGATCAGAAGAATTGTAGTTCTGGGCCCGGAAGCATGATAGAGACACTGCGGAATATTTTCCGGCGGTAAATTAAATTTTTCACGGCAGTCTCTAGTTCGATGCGCCCAATCGCTGTCCTCCCATATACCTTCCAGAGCCTTCGAAATCCGGCGTTTTTCTACCACATTTCCCCGTGTCTCGATCCCTTTCTGAACATACACCCATCCTCCCGCGCCACCTAGGGTCGTCAGCAGAACGAGAAGCGCAATCGTCTTGGACCCTCTTACCCTCCTCCCGAACCGGATCGGGCGTTCAACGCAAAAATAGGTCAACGTGGCCAACACGAAAGCGACGAGAACGAGGATGATCCGGAAATCACGGTGAGGCATTTCCCCGAGGATGATCCGCGTGTAGGATAAGAGCGGCCAGTGCCAGAGATAAAGCGGGTAGCTGATGAGGCCCACCGCGACGACCGGACGCCAAGAGAGCAGGCGGCGATTCAGCCACCCGATATGCAACTGCTTTCCAAAACCGGCCATGATGACGAGCGCCGCGCCCAACACCGGCCACAAGGCACTTTTTCCGGGGAAGTACGCGACCTTGGTTTGGAATACGGCAACCGTCAGGATCAGGATGCCCAATACGGAAAGGCAGTTTCGTAACGTCCGTCCATCGTGTTCCACTTTCTTTTCAAAGCAGAGTCTAGCTGTTTAGTCCCAGCGTTTGACGGTACAATATCTATGACAAAATGGAGGGAGTCCCTATGGGACAAGTTCTACACGGCAGCGCCACAACGACAGAGGCGGTGCGTCGAGCGATACAGCATAGTCAAGAGAGCATAAGAGCCCTGGCCTGCCGTTACGGCATCAATCCGAAGACGGTGGCCAAATGGAAGAAACGCCCATCGGTCAATGATTTGCCCACGGGACCCAAACAGCCGCATTCAAGCGTGCTGTCCCTGGAGCAAGAAGCCATCATCGTGGCTTTCCGGCGACACAGCCTGCTGGCGCTGGACGACTGTTGGTACGCGCTCCAGCCCACGATCTCGCATCTGACCCGTTCTTCGCTGCACCGCTGTCGCAGCGGCATGGGATCTCACGCTTACCCAAGGGAGAGGGCGATAAACCGCCCAGGCAGAAATTCAAGCGCTACCCCATCGGGTATTTCCACATCGACATCGCCGAAGTACAGACCGCGCAGGGTCGGCTTTATCTGTTCGTGGCCATCGACCGTACCAGCAAGTTCGCCTACCTCGAACTGCACAGCAGCGCAGGAAAGAAAGACGCCGCGCAATTCCTGCGCCAGCTTGCCGGGGCGCTGCCCTATGCCATCCATACCGTGCTCACGGACAACGGCATCCAATTTCCCGCTCGGAAACAGGACAAGCAGGCTTTTGAGCATCTCTTTGATCGCGTTTGCCGCGAGCACGCCATTGAGCATCGCCTGACCCAGCCAGGTCAAGCCCCCCTGGACGAACGGGCAGGTTGAGCGAATGAATCGCACCATCAAGGAAGCCACCGTCAAACGCTATCACTACGACAGCCACCAACAGCTTGAAAGCCACCTGCACGACTTCATACAGGCCTATAACTTTGCACGCCGACTGAAGACTCTCAACGGACTAACGCCCTATGAATATCTCTGCAAAATCTGGACAAAGGAGCCAGAACGCTTCATCATGAACCCAAACCAGCAAATGCCGGGACTAAACACCTACTCTCCGAAACGGAACTTGCTGGCCTCAAGGTATTCCTCGAGCAGCTCCGCGGCGATCCATCGCCGCCCGAGACGTTCAGCGACCGCCCCCGTGGTGTTCGAGCCCGCGAACGGATCGACAACCAAATCCCCCTCATCCGTCAGTAGCTTAATGAAGAACTCCGGCAGCACCGCCGGGAAGCGCGCGGGGTGAATCTTGATGCCCGTCTCCTTGCACCGCTTCGTGTACGGATCGTTGGCCGCATTGTTGCCCGCAATCAGCATTTCATTGGCAATCTGATCTTCGAGCACGTTGGACGGTATCGAGCCGCCCGACTCAATCTTGTCGAATGACGAGTTGATGTTGTGGCCCGAGGGCCGCACCGTTGTCTTCACGCCCTTCTTCGCCAGCCGGAGCATGTCCGCGCTGTATGGGCGCAGCACCTTCCGATTGTCGGCCTTGGGTTGCGTTGTCTTCGACAGCCACCATACGTGCTCGACTGAATCCTTGATCCGAACCCTCCGCACCGTGACCCACTCCGCGGGCACGGGCATCTTTGCCGGGTTGTACCAGTAGCACTCCTGGGCGAGGTGAAAGCCCAGCTCCTCGACAAGCGCGATCATCAGCTTGTAGTGGTACAGCGACCGCGTAGGCGATCCCGGATTCCAGCTCCCCCCGATGTTCAAGACGAAGCTGCCGTCATCGGTCAGCACGCGCTGAATCTCGCGCGCGAACGGCAGGAACCACTCCACGTAGTCAGCCTTGCTGACGTTGCCGTACTCCTTCTTGAAGTGGAGTGCGTAGGGCGGCGACGTGAAGGCCAGATTGACAGAGCCGTCCGGCATGGCCCTCAATGCGTCTAGGGAGTCGCCCAGATAGGCAGCGCCCGCAGAGGTGCGATGGAAGGGCTTGAGCTTGCGAACCAGCTTGGACGGATGCTCTTGCGGATTCACGAAAAGCTCGGGTTGTGGGGCTTCAATCTTCATTCTTGTCTTGGGCACCGGAATAGCCATTGGTAACATGCATCACTGTGACGGAAAGTATAGCAAGAAATCCATTGACAAAGTCAACCAATAAATCAACCCCCTTCGATCCTTCGGACTGGATAACCCAAGCCGAAGCCGCACGTGTACGCAACGTCACGCGGCAGGCTATCGCGCGGCTGGTGGGCAACGGTCGCCTGCGCACGCTCGAAATCGGCGGGCGCTCCTTCGTCAATCGTTCGGATGTGCTGGCATTCGAGCCGCACCCGCCGGGAAGGCCGAAAGCCGCGAATCATGACTGACGTGAACCTCGCCACCATCCGCGAGCTGCTAACACAGTGCTCCCCGGAGGAGCAGGAAACGCTGTTCCGCGAACTCCGCCAACGCCACATCATCCACGAGTTCGAGCGGATCATTGGCGCCCCGGCGGAGATGATCCTTGAGGCCGTCCATCGCGCGCCCGAACTCACCCGCCGAATGCTCCGGGGCGTGATCGCTGATGCCGCCTTCCGTACCTTCGTGGTCCCGGCTGTCGCGCCGCAGGGCTGGCGCGACGTGACGCCCGAGGGCAACTTTGCCTTCGACTACATGATGGAGGATGCGCAGGGCCAAGTCTCCGTACAAGTGAAGCTCCAACGGAGCGAACGAGGCGCACCCGTGGTGAAGGACGGCGCACGCTTCGGCTTCGCGGGCGAAGTGTTCATGACCGAGACGCAGAAAACCCGGACCGGCAACGATGGCGAGGGGGAGAAAACCCGCCCCTATCGCTATGGCGAGTTCGACGTGTTGGCCGTGTCGATGCAGCCCTCCACGGGCAAGTGGGATCGGTACATGTACACCCTTGGGCGCTTCCTCCTTCCGGGGAAGGGCGAGAACGAAATGGCGACCTTGCAGCCGGTAGCGATGACGCCAAACGAGTTCTGGACCGATGACTTTGCGACGGTCGCCGCGTGGTTCCGGGCGGAGGACGGCGGCAAGCGCATGGCGATGGCCGCGGCTGTGAAGCGACCCCGCCGGAAGAAGGGCGCGGGCGGCGAAGCGCCAGAGCTGTTCTGAACCAAAGAAGCCGCCCGAGGGCGGCTTTCTTCATCGTCTCACAGGGCCTTACCCCATCGCATCCCATCATTTCGGGAAAGGCGGGTTTTTAGGCGGGTGCGCCGTCAAAACCCTGCGGGAAGGCCAGTAAAACTGGCAAAATTGGCGGAGAGGGTGGGATTCGAACCCACGGTACCTTTCGGTACGCCTGATTTCGAGTCAGGTACAATCGACCACTCTGCCACCTCTCCGCTCGAAGCCCGGCATTATAGGGAAACCCATGGAAAAAGATAGCCGATGTGCGGTTTTCGGTAGCGAACGGGTCGGCAACGGGCGAACATCGCCAGCGAAAACCGCTCCCTTTGCGAGACGCTGCGACGCGGTGCGCGCCAGGATGGCGAATCGGGCGGGATTCCCCGCTTTTTTTCACGCCCGGATACTTCACTTGCGCCTTTTTCACGTCGCCCTCGCCTGTGCCGCGGTCCTTCTGGGGACAGTGCTGTTCCTCGCCGTCGTCTCGCCAGGCTACCAGCGGATTGCGGACTTCCGCACCCTGGGCGAACTGCGGGTAGCGACGCGGGTCAACGCGCTCGCCTACCGCGCCGATGAAAGCGGCACCTACGCAGGCTTCGAGCATGATCTCCTGCTCGCCCTCGGCCGGCGGCTGGAAGTGCCGGTACGCTTCATCTCCTACCCCGATACGGCACACGCGCTCGATGCGGTCATCAAGGGCCAGGCCCATCTGGCTGCGGCGGGACTCACCCGCAACAATCAGCTCCCGCTGGCTTGGACGGCGGGGTTGCGCGACATCGACTTCGTGCTGGTGGGACGGGCCAGCCGTCGCGGAATCACCCGCGAACGCGATCTGGCTGGCCGGGTCGTCACGGTGCGACAGGGCACCAAGCTTGCCGAGACGGTCGAGTTGCTCCGCCAACGCGTCCCGACACTGGAAATCGTCCATCCGCCCGCTAACATGGACGACGAAGACCTGCTCATGCTGACGGCAATCGGCCAGATCGACCTGCTGGCGACCGAACGCACGCACTACACGCTCGCCACCCGCTATGCGCCCAAGCTCACCATTGCCTACGATCTGCCGTTCAAGAGCACCGTGTCGTGGGCGCTGCCGCTGCATTCCGGCGACGGACTGGCGAGCGAAATCAACGGTTTTCTCAACGAATCGGCCGACAACGGCCTTCTCGCCCGCGTCGCGGATCGGTATTTCGGCCACATCCGCCGTCTCGACCGCTACGACATCGCCGCTTTCCTCGCCCGCGCGCAGAAGCGCCTGCCGCGCTACCTGCCGCATTTCCAGGAAGCCGCGGCGCGCACCGGCCTGGACTGGCGCTATCTGGCGGCGCTCTCCTACCAGGAATCGCAGTGGGACCCCGAGGCGACCTCCTATACCGGCGTGCGCGGCCTGATGATGCTGACCGTCGATACCGCCAACCGGCTCGGCATCGACGACCGGCTCGATCCGAAACAGGCCATTTTCGGCGGCGCGCGCTATCTCTCGATGCTGCAAAAAAAGCTGCCGGGCGACGTGCCCGACCCCGACCGCATGTGGATGGTCTCCGCCGCCTACAACATCGGCCTGGGAGGCATCCTCAACGCCCGCTCCCTCGCCCGCCAGCTCGGCAAGAACGACGCTTCGTGGGCGGAGCTGAAGACCGTGCTGCCGCTGCTGTCGAATCCGCGATATGCCAGTCAGTTCAGGACGGGGCCGGCGCGCGGCGGCGAAGCGTTGATCATGGCCGAGAATATCCGCAATTTTTACGACATCCTCCGCCGTTCCTATCCGACCGACGGCACCTCGCTGGCGACGGCTCCCGCCGCCGCGCCGGCCCATTCCGGACTGCGCCTGAGCGCCCGGGCGACGGCGCCTTGAGGCGGGAGGCGCGCCCTCCTTCGCTCGCGCCTTTTTTCAGGTCTGCGGCTTCAGCGCCTCCAGCCCGCCCATGTAGGGCCGCAATACTTCGGGCACTGCCACCGAACCGTCGGCGCGCTGGAAATTTTCCAGCACCGCGACCAAGGCGCGCCCAACAGCCAGCCCGGAACCATTGAGCGTATGCACGAGTTCGTTCTTGCCCTGGGCGTTGCGAAAGCGCGTCTGCATGCGGCGCGCCTGGAATGCTTCGCAGTTGGAACAACTGGAAATTTCCCGATAGGTATTCTGTGCCGGCAACCAGACTTCGATGTCATAGGTTTTCGCGGCGGAAAAGCCCATGTCGCCCGTGCAGAGAACGATCACGCGGTAGGGCAGGCCCAGCTTGCGCAGGATGGCTTCGGCATGGCCCGTCATTTCTTCGAGGGCGGCGTCGCTTTGCTGCGGGTGTACGATCTGCACCATTTCGACCTTGTCGAATTGGTGCTGCCGGATCATGCCGCGCACATCGCGCCCCCCGCTGCCGGCCTCGGAGCGGAAGCACGGGCTATGGGCGGTAAGTTTGAGCGGCAGGGCATCGGCGGCGAGGATTTGTTCGCGCACGCTGTTGGTGAGCGAGATCTCGGCGGTGGAAATCAGGTATTGCTCGCGCGCTTCCTCGTCACCGCCGCGCGATACCCAGAACATGTCTTCCCGGAATTTGGGCAGCTGCCCAGTGCCTTCGAGCGCCTCGCGGTTGACGATGTAGGGGGTATAGCACTCGATGTAGCCGTGCTCGCGGGTATGGGTATCGAGCATGAACTGGGCAAGCGCGCGGTGCAGGCGGGCGAGCTGCCCGCGCATGAAGCTGAAACGCGCCCCCGAGAGCTTGGCGGCGGTATTGAAGTCCAGCCCCAGCGCGGCGCCGATGTCGACGTGGTCGCGCACGGCAAAATCGAACGCGGGGAGGGTTCCCCAACGGCGGATTTCGACATTGGCGCTCTCGTCCGGCCCCACCGGCACGCTTTCCTGCGGCAGGTTGGGCAACCCGGCGAGGAAGGCATTCATCTGTTCGAGCAGGGGCGGCAGCGCCTGTTCGCAACGCTCAAGTTCTTCGCCAAGTTCGCCGACTTCAGCCAGCGCCGCCGTGGCATCTTCGCCGCCGCGCTTGAGCGCGCCGACTTTTTTGGACAGGCTGTTGCGTCGGGCCTGAAGTTCCTGGGTGCGGGTCTGGAGCGCCTTGCGTTTTTCATCGAGATCGAGAAAGGTGGCGGCGTCGAGTTGCAGCCCGCGCGTGGCGAGGCGGGAGGCGACGGCGTCGAGTTGGCCGCGGAGTATTTGTATATCAAGCATGGGAAGCGTCCTGGGCGAGTTCTGAATAGCGTTCCGAAACACCGAAAAATTCACACACCCTGCTAAGGTATCACTGGCGATATTCAGTGCAATCCACTGATTTCCACCGACCTTCTACCTCGTCGATCCATAATGGAGATACATCAATTTGATTACCCCCATCAATGGCTTGCGGGAAACACGTACGGAAACATTTTCTTGCATTCGCGCGGATCTGTCTTAGCCTTAGGAGTAAGCCCATGTCAAAAGGGTCGATATTCCTTGGAGGAAAGGGGGGTTCAACATGCTATCCATGCGCGATTGTCTCGATTACTGCGATCTCACCGATGATGAGGTCACACTGATTGCCGAGTTTGAAGGTATCCCTGATGCAATGGCCGCGCACGTGCTCTGCGGTCTGGTGCAGACCGACGAAGGCGTGCAGCTCCTGGCGCGCTGGCTGCGCGAACTGGTCGAATACGCTTCCGCCGCCGGGATGACCGACAAGGCGGCGCGTGCCCAGGCGGAATTCGACCGCTTTTCCATGGCATATCACCTGCCGCACTGAGGCCGCCCTCGTGAAGCCGCCCTCGTCCCGGGAAAATGCCGGGACGTGGGAGAAAGGCATTTCCGTTGGTTTCATGATGTCCCTTTGGGGAGGTCGTCGTCTTCGCGCACGGCGCGAGGCGACGGCGTCGCCTGCGCGTCGAGCTGACGCAGGCGGGCGAGTTTCTCGGCGATCCTGGCTTCCATTCCGCGCGGCGTGGGCCGATACCATCCGGGCGACGCCACGCCTTCGGGAAGATAACGCTCGCCGGCGGCGTAGGCTTGCGGCTCGTCGTGCGCATAGCGGTAAGCGTGCCCATAGCCGAGTCCTTTCATCAGGCGCGTCGGGGCATTGCGCAGATGGAGCGGCACGGGCAGGGACCCGCTCTCGGCGATGAAGCGGCGCACCTCGTTGTAAGCCACGTATACCGCGTTGGATTTGGCGGCGCAGGCCATGAATACCACGGCTTCAGCCAGCGCCAGTTCGCCTTCGGGCGACCCGAGCCGCTCATAGGCGGCGCAGGCGTTCAGCGCGATTTCGAGCGCGCGCGGATCGGCGAGGCCGATATCCTCGGAAGCCATCCGGACCAGGCGACGCCCGAGGTAGAGCGGGTCGGCGCCGCCGTCGAGCATGCGGCACATCCAGTACAGCGCCGCGTCCGGGTTGGAGCCGCGCACCGATTTATGCAGGGCGGAAATCTGGTCGTAGAATGCCTCGCCGCCCTTGTCGAAACGACGCAGGTCGCGCGACAGGGCCTGGTCGACGAATGCCGCCGTCACCGGATTCGCCCCGGCGGTCGCGGCGGCGATCTGTATCTGTTCGATGAGGTTCATCAGGCGGCGCGCGTCGCCATCGGCAAAACCGATCATGCGGGCGCGCGCGTCGTCCTCAAAAGTGAGTTCCGGGCAGGCGCGCAGACGGGCACGCTCGAACAATCCGCCCATGGCCCCGGCGTCGAGCGCTTCCAGCACATAGACCGCCGCGCGCGACAACAATGCGGCATTGACCTCGAAGGAGGGGTTTTCGGTGGTGGCGCCGATGAAAGTCAGCAACCCTTGCTCCACATAGGGCAGGAAGGCATCCTGCTGCGCCTTGTTGAAACGGTGCACTTCATCGACGAAAAGGAGGGTCTGGCGACCGAGATCCCTGGCTGCCCGGGCCCGCGCCACCGCCTCGCGGATTTCCCTGACCCCGGAAAACACCGCCGACAAGGCGATGAAATCGGCATCGAACCCTTTCGCCATCAGACGGGCGAGCGTGGTCTTGCCGACGCCGGGCGGCCCCCACAAAATCATCGAGTGCGGCTTGCCCGACTCGAAAGCCAGCCGCAGGGGCTTGCCCGGGCCCAGCAGGTGCGCCTGTCCCGCGACTTCGTCGAGCGAAGCCGGGCGCATGCGTTCAGCCAGGGGAACGACGGCCGGTCGGGAAGCGGCATCGCGGCGTTGCGGTGCATGTGCCGGGGCGCTGGCTTCGGCCGCCCCGAACAGGTCGTCGCTCATTGCGCCGACGACGGATCGCCAAGAATATCCGCCCCGGCCGGCGGCTCGAAATTGAAAAAGTCCGGATCGAACTTCGGGTTGAGACGCAGGCGGGAAAACGCGACGACCGTGGTCTGGCCGAAGTTGTCGCGCAGCACCATGCGTTGCAGGCGCTCGCCATCGAAACCGAAGCGGATGAGCTGGAAGCCGGTGCCGCCGCTTTCGGCATTCACGGCCGCCTGGCGGGGCCGCGCATCGACCCAGGCGAGTTTCAGGCCCTCTTCGTCCGCACTGCCTGGCGTGCTCTCGAGCAGATCGAAATCGCGCTCGATATTCCCATGGCCGAAAAGGATCGCCGCCGGGGTCGCGCCCAGGGCATTGCCCAGCGGACGCACCGTCACCTGATTGAGATCGCGGTCCCACGACCACAGCCGCTTGCCATCGCCGACCAGCAACTGCGGATACGGTTGTTCATATTCCCAGCGAAATTTGCCGGGGCGGGAAAAGGCGAACTTGCCGGTCGTCCGCTGTGGCTGGCGACCGGACTCCCCGATGACGGTCTGCTGGAATTCGCCTTCGGCGCTACGGGTGGAAGCAACAAAGTGGCGCAACTTCTCCACGGCGCCAGCCGCTGCCGCGCTCCCGGCGGCCAGGGCCAGAAAAACGGCGAATACACAACGCATGCCTTTCATCGTACGAACGAACTCCAGTTAAACACCCGGCCCGAGACCGGGAACACATGAATACCCGTCGCCGGTTTTCCGCTGCTCATTCCTCCGCCCTCGGCGGCGCCAGCACTTCGCGGTTGCCCGCCGCGCCTATCGGCGACACCACGCCGTTATGTTCCATTTGCTCGATCAGACGGGCGGCGCGGTTGTAACCGATGCGCAAATGGCGCTGCACCAGTGAAATCGAAGGCCGCCGTGTCTTGATGACGACATCGACTGCCTTATCGTAGAGTTCGTCGGATTCGCCACCGCCCTCGCCATCGAAACCGGCAACATCGTCCGACTCGTCCCCGGCGGGCGTCAGGATGCCTTCAACGTAATCTGGCTGTCCGCTCTTTTTGAGGTGATCGACCACCTTGTGGACTTCGCCGTCGGCGACAAAAGCGCCATGCACCCGCATCGGCAGCCCGGTGCCAGGGGCGAGATACAGCATGTCGCCCATGCCGAGCAGGGTTTCCGCTCCCATCTGGTCGAGAATGGTGCGCGAGTCGATCTTGCTCGACACCTGGAAAGCGATCCGCGTCGGCACATTGGCCTTGATGAGGCCGGTAATGACGTCGACCGAGGGGCGCTGCGTCGCCAGGATGAGGTGGATGCCGGCGGCGCGCGCCTTCTGCGCCAGGCGGGCGATCAACTCTTCCACCTTTTTGCCCACCACCATCATCATGTCGGCAAGCTCATCGACCACCACCACGATGCACGGCAGCGTATCGAGCGGTTCGGGAGCATCGGGGGTGATCGAGAACGGATTGACGAGCGGCGCGCCGTTCTTTCGCGCATCGAGCACCGCCCTGTTGAACCCAGCCAGATTGCGCACCCCGAGCGCGGCCATCAGCTTGTAACGTTTGTCCATCTCGCCCACGCACCAGTTGAGCGCGTTGGCGGCGTGCTTCATGTCGGTGACGACCGGGGCGAGCAGGTGGGGAATGCCTTCGTAGATCGACAATTCCAGCATCTTGGGGTCGACCATGATCAGGCGTACCTGCTCGGGCGTGCTCTTGTAGAGCAGCGACAGGATCATGGCGTTGATCCCCACCGACTTGCCGGAACCGGTCGTGCCCGCCACCAGCAGGTGAGGCATCTTGGCCAGATCGGCGACCACCGGCTGGCCGCCGATGTCCTTGCCCAGCGCCACGGTCAGCACCGCGTTCATGTCGTTGAACGCTTTCGAGCCGAGGATTTCGGACAGGCGCACGGTCTGGCGTCTGGAATTGGGCAATTCGAGCGCCATGCACGATTTGCCGGGCACGGTTTCGACGACGCGGATCGACACCAGCGACAGGGCCCGAGCCAGATCCTTGCCGAGATTGACCACCTGCGATCCCTTGACGCCGACCGCCGGCTCGATCTCGTAGCGGGTAATGACCGGCCCCGGATAAGCCGCCAATACCTTGACCTCGACGCCGAAGTCGGCGAGTTTGGTCTCGATCAGGCGAGAGGTGAATTCGAGCGTTTCAACCGAAGGCGGCTCGCCGCCGTTCGCCGCGGAGTCGAGCAGGCTCAGCGACGGCGGGCAGACGGCGCCCCCCTCATTGAACAAGGGCTGCTGGCGCTCCTTGTCGGCGCGGGACGAACGCGGCACCTCGGGCAAGGCCGGTTCGATCCGCAGCGACGCCGGCTGCGCCTGGACGTTTTTCTTGCGGCGGCTCTGCACGGTGCCCTCGCGCTTGCTGGCAACTTTTCGCCCCACCAGACGATCCAGGCACCCCTGGGAAAACGCGATGATGCCCAATACCAATCGCTCCAGCACGGAGCCGACGCGCTCGACGATGGAGAGCCAGGAAATCCCGGTAAACAGCGACAATCCGGCAGCCAGCAAAGCCAGCAGCAGCAGCGTTCCGCCGGTGTAGCCGAAATAACGCTGCACCGACTGCCCCAGGACGGCGCCCAGCATTCCGCCGGGCAATGAAGGCAGGGGCAGGCCGAAACTGTGGAACCGCAGGTTCTCGATGGCGCTGCTGGTCAGCAGCACCGCCATGAAACCGAGCAGGATGACGAAAAACGAGCGCCGATCCAGCGTCAGGCGGTCGCGCAGGCGGCGAAACCCCCATATCAGGGCATAACCAAGGAACACCACCCACCACCAGGCCGAGACCCCGTGCAGATAAAGCAGCAGATCAGCCAGCCAGGCGCCAAAGCGCCCGCCGGGGTTGACGACGTCCGCCGCCGAGGCGTGCGACCATCCCGGATCGGCCCTGTCGTAGCCGAACAACACCATGCCGATGTAGAGCGACATCACGCCCAGTATCAGCCAGCGCGCTTCCTGGAGCAGCAGGGAAATCCTTTCCGGCAGGGGACGGGACGACGAACGGGACGACATCGGGGGAAAGCTCGGCAACGTAACGAAGCGTTTGATTATAGCGCCTCATTCCCGCGCCTTCGGCCCTTGGCAAATCGGCAACACAGTCGATGGGAAGCGCCCGCCATCGCGGACGCTTCCCATCGAAAGGAAATCGCGGACAAACTCAAAAATCAGGCGTTGGCGCCCAGGCGTTCGTGGAGAACGATGCCGCGCGAAGTCTCCTCGATCAGCCCCTGCTGGCCGAGATCTTTCATCACCCGGCTCACCATTTCGCGCGAGGCGCCGATCATCCGGGCGATATCCTGCTTGGAAATCTTGTGCGCCACCACCGATTCGCCATTGATGTCCTCGGCCATTTCGATCAGCAGGCCGGCCACGCGCCCGTATACATCCATCAGAGCCAGGCTTTCGATCTTGCGGTCAGCGTTGCGCAGGCGCTCGGCGAGGTTGCACATGATGCGCCACGCCACCTCGAAATGATCCTGCATCAACTGGCGGAACGCCTGCTTGGTGATCGTCACCAGGTCGGCGGCCACTACCGGCACCACCGAGGCGGAACGCGGCTGATCGCCGAACATCCCCATTTCACCGAAGATTTCTCCTTGTCCCAGAATGGAAAGGATCACCTCGCGTCCGTCTTCATCGCTCACGACAACCTTGAGGCTGCCTGTGAGCACGAAATAAACGTAATCGGTACGCTCACCCGCACGTACCACTGATTGCCCGCGTGGGTAATGCCGCATCATTGCCACCTGGGCGACTGAGTTCAACACATCGTCGGTCAAGCCGGCAAACAACGGGAAAGTTTTCAACGCGGTGGTCGAAACGAGAGCAGGCCGATTCATAAAATTTCTGAGCTACGATCAAAGAGTTGTAACGCGCTCCCACGCGCGCCGGAAAACCAGGGCAGGCTGTGCGTGGGGAGGCCCCGCGGTGCCGTCCGCCAACAACGCCACCATTGAAACATCGCACGAGTATAACCGTTATATTGTGCTCATGGTATGCATTCGTGTATCAGTTTTATGCCTGAATTTTACTTCGGCCTGCCCTTCCCGCCACGGGGCTATAATCGGCGGCGTCGATCAACGCCCAGCCTCGCCCCATGACCGCCGAACACACCCGACTGCTCATCCTCGGTTCCGGCCCCGCCGGTTATACCGCCGCCGTTTACGCGGCCCGCGCCAACCTTGCTCCCGTGCTGATCACCGGACTCGCGCAGGGCGGCCAACTCATGACCACGACCGAGGTCGACAACTGGCCGGCCGACGCGGACGGCGTCCTGGGGCCAGACCTGATGGCGCGCTTCCAGAAGCACGCCGAACGCTTCGACACCCGGATCGTGTTCGACCACATCCATACCGCGAAGCTCACCGAGCGTCCGTTTCGCCTGATCGGCGATGGCGGCGAATACACCTGTGATGCCCTCATCATCGCCACCGGCGCCACGGCCCGCTATCTCGGGCTGCCCTCCGAGGAAAAATTTTCCGGGCGCGGCGTTTCGGCCTGCGCCACCTGCGACGGCTTTTTTTATCGCAACCAGGATGTCGCCGTGATCGGCGGCGGCAATACCGCAATCGAGGAAGCGCTCTACCTTGCCAACATCGCGCGCAAAGTCACGCTCGTGCATCGCCGCCAGGTTTTCCGCGCCGAAAAAATCATGGTCGACCAGCTGATGAAAAGGGTCGCCGCCGGCGAAATCGAACTGGCTCTCGATCACACTCTCGACGAAGTGCTTGGCGACGATTCCGGCGTCACGGGCATGCGCATCCGCAACGTCAACGACGGCACGACGCGCGATGTCGCCCTGCAAGGCATCTTCATCGCTGTCGGCCACCAGCCCAATACCGATATTTTCGCCGGCCAGCTCGAAATGGATGGCGGTTATCTCGTCACCCGGGGCGGCCATCTGGGCAATGCCACCCAAACCAGCATCGAAGGCATATTCGCCGCCGGCGACGTGCAGGATCCAACTTACAAACAGGCCATCACCAGTGCCGCGAGCGGTTGCCAGGCCGCGCTCGACGCCGAACGTTACCTCGACAGTCTCGGACGTTGAACCGGGCCAGCCAGCGCGACCATGGCACGCCGTTCCTACCCGGATCGCGGCCGCGCGGGACACGCACGGGATGGCAACCCGTTTGCCGCGCTCAAAGCCCTGAACCCGAAAAAACCGCGCCCTGGACGACCGTCCGGTGACGACGACGCTCCGGGGGCGCTTTTCCGCCACGCCATCGACGGCACGCTGCCATTGCCCGATAGCGGCCGCGCGGAAACATCGGCGCCGCTTCCGCCGCCCGAGCCGCGCCAGCACCAGATGGACGAAGCGGCCACCCTGAGAGAATCGCTCGCCACCCCGCT
>JAIRNL010000088.1 GCA_031258035.1 Azoarcus sp.
AATGGCTTCATCGCGGAGGAAAAGTACCTTGGCGGGAAAGAAATGGCCAGCCTCCTATTTACACTGAAAGACTACCCTGACATTTCGATCCTCATCAGCAGCGAAGTTCTTTTTGTGCCTGAAGACTTGCTGATCGAACGCCATAAAAAATCCAACCTTGAGCCGTGGATGCGCGAAGAAAGCGTAAAAAAGCGCGAATTCAACGGAATGCCGGGCAGTGAAGTGCTGCTTTATGGCACCAAGGACGGGATTTCGACCCATTACTTCAAATTTGAATCGCAGGGCGAAGTCGGGAACCCGCTCAAGCCCGGCATCATCCTGCAGATCAAGACCGGCGGCCCGATCGCCGGAGAAATGGTCTCGACCGCGTTCACCACGAAGCAAGTCCGGGAACTCTACGAAAAGGTGCTCACCAGCATCCGCCCGCGCCCGACGGGCGACGCCGCTGGCCCGCCGCCGCCTGATATTCTCTTCATCGAGACCGGAAAATGACGCCCCTGAAACCCGGCGGCATCTTCTTCGGGCTGCTGCGCCTTGGCCTCTTTACCGCGCTATGGTGCGCGCTGCTCTGGCTGGCGCTGCCGCTCGATCTGGCGGCGGCCTCTCCCGGCGCGCTGGTGGGCATGCACCTTGCGCCGCCGCTCTTGCTCGAAGGCCTCTGGCGAGGCTTGCGCCGTCTCCCGCGCTGGCGCGCGAACCGCGCACAGCAAAAAGCCGCCGCCGCCGCCCAGGCCGCGGAACAAACCCAACGCAGCGCCGCGCTGGCCGAGCAGCAGCGCGCCATGCAACGGCGGCGCGCCTGCGTGGAATGCCGCGCGGTCTGGCTGGCATCCCCTGAAGCGCCATCCTGGTACGACGGCCCGCGCCAGCAAACCCCAGACACGCCCGCTGCCGTGGACGCCGGGCAGGACGACCCGCTGTGCCAGACCCTCACCCACGCTTTCCGGAACGCCGCCGCGCCCTGGCTTCCCCTCTACCTCGCCGGCGGCGCAGACCCGATGGCGCTGGCGCGGATCGAATCGGCCTGGCACAAGGCGCTGGCCGCGAGCGGCGCCACGCGGAAGCCGCCCTACCCGGGTTGCAAGGCGCTGCCCGGCCACGGCGTCCTGGCGGATCGGCTCGTTACGCTTTTCGATGAAGACCCGTCCCTGCCGGCGTTCATGCTCCTGGGGCTGGAGAATCCACCGCCGGGAGAACGCGCCGCGCCCGTGGCCGCCGTCCTGGTAAACCGCCCGGGTTTGCAGGCCGCCGAGACAGGCGCCGACGATGAAAGTCTTCTGGCCGCTGGGCCCGACATGCTGCCTTTCTGGGAACGCGCCAAACTGAAACGGAATGCGGAAACCGATCAAACAGCCTGGGACAAAATGCCCCCGTCGGCGCAGGCGGCCTTGCTGGCGGCGCCGGTCATCGGCGTGTTGCATCGGACGCACGCCTCGCCTGCCGTGCGGGGCAATCTCGCGCGGATTGCGCAGGCACGAATCGAAGACGCGCTGGAGAACGCCGGCCTGCGCGAGGCGCCGCGCAAGGAGGGCGAACCCACGGCGGAGCAAACCGCCACGGCGGAAGCCGGGTTGGCTGGCCCGGCCTGGTTCATCTACAACGGCGGCAGGCAGGACGAACCCGAAAACGGCCAGCGGCTGGCGGCCCTCGTCACGGCGCTGCTCGCGCTGGGCCACGGGATCGACCCGATCCACTGCGCCAGCAACGCGAGCGCCCAGCCAGGGAGCGCGCCCCTGCCCCGCCTGTGGATGCTCGCCGAAGCCCTCGTCCAGTGCGCGCGCCTGCAAAAGCCCGTGCTGCTGGCCGAATTCGATGGAAACGGCGACGTCCAGGCGGGCATCGTCCGGCCCGCGTGCGCGTAGCCGCATCAAGGATTCCCATTCATCCGGAGGAGACAATCATGTCCGAGGAAAAACCCGTCATCTTGCTGGGCGACACCACGACCCACGGCGGCCAAGTGATTACCGCAAGCGAGTCGATGACGGTCAATGAGATTCCCGTGGCGCTCGTCGGCCATCTCGTCGCCTGCCCGCGCTGCAAGGGCGTCTTTCCCATCGTCCAGGGTTCCCCGAGCGCGAGCGTGGACGAGGCGGCGGTCGCGCGCCACGGCGACGTGACCGCGTGCGGCGCGCAACTGCTCGCAAGCCAATCGCAGGTGACTGTCCCGTGAACCGCGCCCTTGCTGGCGCGCGCCGCGCATTTGATGGATCGCGCCCATTCATCCCCCCCTTGTCGTTCCCTGCATGTTTTCATACCACAAAGGCGTAAGAGGGTGTTTTCAAAATACCCATCATTGGCGATCAGGCCGCCGCGCGGGACGCTTGTAGATACAAGGGGCAGGCCCCCGTGCCTGCCCCGCGCATTTCGCCAATTTATGGGTGTTTTGAAAACACCTTCATAGAGGCCGTGAAAATGGGCGCTTGGCAGTGCCCAGCCGGTGCGATTTAATGACGTTCCGAAACGTTTCGAGGACGCCAAGATGCCCGCCACCCCGGTTTTCCCTTTTACACGCATGCGGCGCATGCGCCGTGATGATTTTTCCCGCCGCCTGAT
>JAIRNL010000098.1 GCA_031258035.1 Azoarcus sp.
GATGCGGGCAAGGCCATGCGCCTGCGCGGCAAAGTCGTTGATGAGGCGCACGCGGGAGAACCCAAGCCGCGCACCCAGACGTTCACCATCCACGACCCAGGGCAGGTTGGTCATGCACACGCGCCCGTTTTCGAGCGGCCCGGCCACGGCGATGCAGGCCGCCAGCGGCTTTTCCCGCGCCCCACCCAGAAAAGAGGCGATGAGCGCCTCGATACTGGCGTGGGCCGGGCTGGCTGTTTCGTGCCGACGCAGGGCGCGCCAACCGCCCGCCGTCGCGCGGGCAAGGAGCAACCGTGCGCGCGATCCGCCAATATCCGCTGCCAGTACGATTTGTGCCCGCCCTTGTCCGCTGCTCATATTTTGCAAATGTAGCAGTTACATCCCAAAAAGTTCTTACTCCCTCCGGGCATATTTCCTCTTGCGGCTCGTTGAGGCAAATAGCGCCAGGAATGATACTGATAACATCATCCGCACGACATCACCCCACACTCAGAGAACCGGGCAAGCCCCAGATAGCGGGGCAAAGCCGCCAGTATGAACGCTATTCGCTTCATCGACCGACTCCAGAACTTCACCGCGCCAGGATGGGCGTTCAGCCCGACGATGATGTCCATCCGAAACGGCTTTCTGCTCTGTCTGCCGCTCGTGGTCGCCGGCGCGCTGGCGATCGTCCTGAACAACCTGCCCATCCAGTCCTATCAGGAAGCCATGGGCCGGATTTTCGGGAGCGATTGGCGACAGGTGGGCGTGGCGATATGGCACGGAACTTTCGGCATCCTGTCCCTGCCGGTGCTGATCGGGATCAGTTACCACCTGGCTCAGAACTACAACCAGCGCCACCCGACCTGTCCTATCGCGCCGCCGATCGCGGCCTTGGTCGGCCTGGCTTCTTTCCTCGTCATGACGCCGCTCTCCGGGGAAGACGGCGGCATGTCACGCTGGCTCGGCGTGCAGGGGCTGTTCGTCAGTATCGTGATCTCGCTGACCGCTTCGCGCCTGTTCATTTTCCTGTGCGGCCTCAAGCACCTTCGCATGACGGTCTATTCGGAAGGGCTGGACGTTTCCATCCCCGAGGCATTTTCCTGCCTGGCTCCGGGCGTATTGACGATCGGCTGTTTCACTTTTGTCCATCTCGGCGTCCAGACTGTCACCGGCATGGCGGTGCACGAGTGCGTGTATACACTCATGCTCTACCCGTTCGCTTTCGCCAAGGACATTCTGGATGCCGGCATCGCCTTCGTGCTGCTCACCCATGTGAGCTGGTTCTTTGGCATTCATGGCACCAATGTTTTCGATCCGCTGTCACACGAGCTTTTCGAGCGTACCACCGAATTCAACGCCGCCGCTTTCGCGGCGGGGCTGCCGCCGCCCTACCCGATCAACAAGCAAGTCCTGGACGTTTTCGTGTTCATGGGCGGCGCGGGTTCCTCGCTGTGCCTGATAGCCGCCATCCTCGTCGTGAGCAGAAACCGCAACAGCCGGCGGCTGGCGAAGATTTCGCTTGCGCCGGGTCTGCTCAACATCAACGAAATCCTGATGTACGGGTTGCCCATCGTCCTCAATCCCATTTTTGTCCTGCCATTTCTGCTCGTTCCGCTGGTATTGACGCTGACCAGCTACCTGGCGCTGCGCCATGGCCTCGTTCCGTGGCCTGCCATCTCCCTGGACTGGACGACGCCGCCGATATTGGGCGGCTATCTCGCCACCGGCGGCGCCTGGAGCGGCCCGGTCCTGCAAATGCTCAACTTGTTCATCGGCGTTCTCATCTACCTGCCTTTCGTCAGGATTTCCGACCGCATCAAGGAAGAGCGGCAGAAAAATGCCCAGGGCCGCCTGATGGAGGTCGCGTGCAGCAACCTCGTCGGGCCTTCCGGCAAAAAATGCCTCGACCGTATCGACGACATCGGCGTGCTCGCCCGCGTCCTGGCGAGCGACCTGGACGAAGCACTCGCCGAGGGCACCGGGCTGTATCTCGAATACCAGCCACAGATAGATCACCGCGCCGACCGCGTCGTGGGAGCGGAAGCCCTGCTGCGGTGGCGCCACCCCATTTACGGCAACATCCCCGCGCCCATCACCATCGCCATCGCCGAGGATGCGGGATTCATGCAGCGGATCGGCATATGGGTACTCGACCAGGCATGTATCGAACGCGCGCGCTGGCACCAGGCCGGCATCGCCCCGCATTTCAAGACATCGGTCAATGTTTCCATCCAGCAACTCTCCGATCCCCTGCTGCCCGAGAAAATTGTCCAGCACGTGGAACGCCACCATTTGACACGCGAAATGATCAGCATCGAAGTCACCGAATCCATCGCGCTCGATCCCGAATCGCCGCACAACTATGTCCTGAAACGTATCAACGATATGGGTTTCATCATTTCCATGGACGACTTTGGCATGGGCCACAGTTCGTTGAGCTACCTGAAATATTTCCCGGTCGACATCCTGAAGATCGACAAGGCGCTTTCCAAGGACGTGGCCAGCAGCAGGGTCTGCGCTGAAATCATTTCCACTATCGCCGAATTGTGCCAGACCCTCAACATCAAGATCATCGTCGAATTCGTGGAGAATCAGGAACAGGTCGACGTATTGCGGCAACTCGGTTGCTATATATTCCAAGGCTATTTCTTCAATCGGCCCCTCTCCGGCGAGAAAATGCTCGCTTACGCGTTGGGCAAGAACGGCACGGTGGCGGCGCAGCCCCTCTCTCCGGGCCGATCCTGAAATTTCGATTCCCATGCGCGCGCCAGCCATGACCGCCCTTGTCGTCTGTGCCCTCGCTCCGGCGCTCTCCGGGGCGGCGGCGGACGATGCCGCAAGCGGCTGGTTCGCGGGTTCCGCGTTCTCCGGCGATCTGATGTATTTCCAGCGCCACCGCGAACGTTACCGGATCGACGAGGATCGCTACGCCACCAACCTGCATCACCGTACCGTACAGGCACGGTTCGACTACGCTTCGCCCTTCGCCACGGACGCTTTCGGCATCGACCTCGGCGCTTTCGCCGCCATCGACCTGGAAAACGACGGCAGCCCGGATCATGAAATCAATTTTTTCCCCTGGCGCGATCCCTGGTCGGCCGACTGGGGCCGCCGCCACGCGAAAAACGGCGCATCCCTCTACCGCGCCCACGTCAAGCTGCGCCATGATGCCGACGGCGGCAAATGGTGGGGCAAATTCGGCTATTTCCAGCCCACCGGCCCTGGCGTGCTCGGCGTCAATTGGGCGCTCATGCCCGGCACATGGCGCGGCGCGGAAGGCGGCGGCGAGATCAGCCGCGACTGGGGCAGGCTCGCGTTCGCGCTGGCCTGGGCCAACGCCTACAAAGCGCCCTGGTACCGCGACATTTATCACTTCCGCGCCGCCAACGGAGAAGATCGCGTCAGGGACGTCCTGTCGCTGGGAGTGCGTTACGAGACTGGCGAGGCTTCGGTGGAAGCCGCCTGGGGCGAAGCGCGAAATTACCTGCGCAATGCCCATCTCAAACTCAGGTGGCGCCGGGAATTCGGCCCGGGCATCTCCACCAGCCTGAGCTACCAGCTCTACGCCGCCAGCGACCGCGTGCGCGGGCACGATGCCGGCTATTACGCCGGTGGCCGCGCCTGGCAGCATCATTTCGCCTGGCACGGCAACTTCGCGCCCTACACGATCAAGGCGGAATTCCTCCACACCCGCGCCCCAAGCCGTGCCGCCGGACACCTGGGCTATTTCGTCTATCGCCTCTCCGGCGCTTACGGCGGCGCGAATGGCGCGTATGAACCATGGTGGGACAACCGCTCCGACTGGAACCACAACCGGGAAAGCGCGCTTTTCCTCAGTCTCGGGCGCGGCTTCGACGACCTCTTGCCCATCCCCGGCTTCACCGCCGCCCTGTCCGCGGTACGCGGCCAGGGCGGCAGGGTATACGGCGTGCGGGAAACCCTGCGCGAATCGGCCTGGTCGTTCGATCTGGCCTGGACCGCGCCTTTCGGCGCGCTCAAGGGGTGCCGGATCAGCCTGCATTACACCCGCTACGACAATCGTTCCAGCCAGCCAAGCTGGGAAGGGTACAAGAATTTATTCCAGGATGAACGTGATTTCAAATTCCTGATCATTCTGCCTTTGCGACTATGATCCTGTCTCAGGCTTGGAAAGCGATACGGGCGGATTATCGACGCTGGCAGCAATCCTTCCCCGTCGGAAACTTTTCGCTCATAATCAGGTTTCATCGAGATCGGGCAAAGTACAAAAATGCGGAGCGGGACATGGCTTCCAGTTCAAGAAAAACACTCAACTTCAAAGTCTCCCTGTTCTTTGCCCTCATCTCCGCCGTCCTGATCGTCGTCCTGACGGCCATCAGCCTTTTCGCTTTCCGCCAGTTCTCCGTCAGCACCGCCACCGAGCACCTGCGCACGGCGGCGGAAATCGCCAGGGTGCACCTGACCGAAGCCATGATCACTGGGGTGATCGACCAGCGGCAGAGCTTCCTGCTGCGCCTCGCGGAAGTACAGAATCTCAAGTCCGCCAGAGTGGTGCGCGCGCCCGTGGTCGACGAGCAGTTCGGCTCCGCGCGCAAAGGCGAATACCTGCCCGACGAGATCGAAAAAAGCGTCCTGAGAACCGGGAAACCGGAATTCGAGGTCTCCGAAAGCAACGGCGACATCATTTTTCGGGGAACGATCCCCTACACCGCCAACAAGGAAGGCAGCCCCAACTGCCTGCAATGCCATGTGGCCCAACCCGGAGCCGTCCTGGGAGCGGTGACGATGACCATGTCCATCACCGCTCTGCGCCACAACGGGCTGGTAACGGTGGCCACCATCATCGGTGTCGTGATTTTCGGCGTGGCCGCGCTGTTCATTCTCCTTCATTGCCTGCTGCGGCCGATCTCGAACACAGCCAGCGCCATCGAACACGCGGTACAGGACGCCATCGGCGGCAATTTCAAGAACGAGGTGGAAAAAAAGACCAACGACGAAATCGGCCAGATCGCCAGCGATATGAATCGCCTGCTCAAGTTCCTGGACACCGGCCTCAATAAAATAAACGGCTACATTTCCCAGTTGGTCATCCGCAAACAGGAATCCGGCGAAAATCTGCTGCTCGCCACCATCGACATGGTGGAAAACATGACGCATATTTCCCAATACAAGATCGCCATAGACGAGGACGAATCGAAATTCGACGTCTACCGCCGGTTGATCAGCACGATCAATGACAGATTTTTCCAGAGGCAGGGGGAGTTTTCCATTCACGAAGTTTCCAGCAACGGCAACGAGCTTCGCCCAATACTTATCGAAGGCATAATGGATAGCCCCTGTCGCTGGTGCGACAAGAAAATCCTCACCGAACCGAAGAGCTGCCGGGTTCTCCATACCGCGCACGCGATCAATGGCATCAATCAGCCAGATATCTGTTACAACTTCAAGGCAGGCGACGACGGCGTGCCCCGCTACCCCCTGTGCCTTCCCATCCACAAATCCGGCACCGTGGGCAGCGTCGTGCAGATAGTGGTCAAGGATACCGACAAGGATCGAATCCTGACGGCCCTGCCCTACATCCAGGTCTACCTGGCTGACACCGCGCCGGTGCTGGAAGTGCGCCGGCTCATGGAAACCCTGCGGGAATCTTCGCTGCGCGACCCGATGACCGGCCTCAACAACCGGCGCTTCCTCGAAGAATACATCGACACCATCACCGCCGGCGTGCACCGCAAACGCACGAACGTAGCCATCCTGATGCTCGACCTCGACCATTTCAAGATGGTCAACGACACCTACGGTCACGACGCCGGCGATGCCGTCCTGAAGTCTCTGGCTAATGTCATCAAACTCACGGTACGGGCCTCGGATATCGTCATCCGCTACGGCGGCGAGGAATTCATGGTCGTGTTGCAGGACACCTCCAGCAGCGATGCCCTCATCGTGGCGGAAAAGATCCGCGCCTCGGTGGAAGCCATGCAGATCAGCCACGCCGGCGTCACCCTGCAGAAAACCATCTCCATCGGCATCGCCTGTTTCCCCGACAACAGCAATACGTTCTGGCAAGCCGTCAAGTTTGCCGACGTGGCGCTCTACCATGCCAAGGAAGCAGGCCGCAACCGTGTCCAGCACTTCACTCCCGACATGTGGACCGATAACCAGGAATACTGATCATGCCGCCTCCCCTCCCGCCCATTCCCCTTGCCCAGTCCGCTGCCGGCACGCTCGGGCCGCTTCCCGCCTTCGCCAATCGTCACGGCCTGATCGCCGGCGCGACCGGCACAGGCAAAACCGTGACATTGCAGACCCTGGCTCAAGGGTTTTCCCATATCGGCGTGCCGGTATTCATGGCCGATGTCAAAGGCGACCTCTCCGGCCTCGCCGCGCCGGGGCAGGTTTCCGACAAGTTCCAGCAGAGGCTCGAAACGCTCGGCATCGCCGACTGGAAACCGCAAGCCTGTCCCGTCGCGTTCTGGGACGTATTCGGCGAAAGCGGCCATCCGGTGCGGGCCACCATTTCCGACATGGGGCCGCTTCTGCTGGCCCGGCTTCTCAACCTGAACGATACCCAGGCGGGCGTCCTGCAACTCGCATACAAAATCGCCGACGACGAAGGTCTCCTCCTCCTCGACCTGAAAGATCTGCGCGCCATGGTCCAGTACGTGGGCGAGAACGCCAAACGGCTCACAGTCGAATACGGCAATGTTTCCGCCGCCTCCGTCGGCGCCATCCAGCGCAACCTGCTGGTCCTGGGCGAACAGGGCGGCGAATTGTTTTTCGGCGAACCCATGCTCGCCATCGACGACCTGATGCGGACGGACGCGGCAGGCCGGGGCGTCGTCAACATCCTGGCTGCGGAAAAACTGCTGTGCGCCCCCCGCCTCTACGCCACCTTCCTGCTTTGGCTGCTGTCCGAACTGTTCGAGCGCCTGCCCGAAATCGGCGACCCCGAAAAACCCGGACTGGTATTCTTTTTCGATGAGGCGCACCTGCTCTTCAGCGAAGCCTCGCCGGCCCTGCTCGAAAAAATAGAACAGGTCGTGCGCCTGATCCGCTCCAAGGGAGTGGGGATCTATTTCGTCACCCAGAACCCGCTGGACATACCCGACACAGTGCTTGGACAACTGGGCAACCGGGTGCAACACGCCCTGCGCGCCTTCACCCCGCGCGACCAGAAAGCCGTACAAACCGCCGCATCGACCTTGCGCGCCAATCCGGCCTTCAATGCCGCCGCGGTCATCGCCGAACTGGAAGTCGGCGAGGCGCTGGTGTCCTTCCTCGACGAAAAAGGGCGTCCCAATATCGTGGAACGCGCCTTCGTCCTGCCGCCCTCGTCTCGCATCGGGCCGCTCACGCCCGCCGAACGCACCGGCATCGTCAGGTCGTCGCCGCTGTACGGCCGCTATGAAGCGGCGGTGGATCGGGAATCCGCGTTTGAAACACTCGCCGCCCGGCAGGCGAGCCAGCGCGGCGCACCGTCATCGTCTCCCGGAACGAACAAACCGGGCGGCTCGGGGGGGCTGTTCGGCACAGGCCGCTCCGCCCAGACCTCGCGCCGTACCGGCAACCGTCAGGGCGTCATGGAGGCGCTGGCGAAATCGGCGGCGCGCAGCATCGGCTCGCGGGTAGGCAATGCCATCGTGCGCGGTCTGCTGGGTTCCATCCTCGGCGGGCGCAGGTAGGACATTTCGCCCAGGCGCTTTTCCGCGCGCCCCGGCCCATCCCGTCAAAACCAGAACCGCCCCGGCGCCATGCGGAACCGGGGCGGAACATTGGATCGCGCCTGGAAAAACGCGCTCAACCCACGGCTCTGGCTTCCACCGTCGGCTGGTTTTCCTCTTCCTCGTCATCGTAGTAGTCGCCATCGTCCTCATCCTCATGATCCGGACTCAGGCGCACGCTCTTGGCAACGATGCCTTTTTCGCCGCGCGAAGTGACGAACGTCACCCTGTCGTCATAACGCAGATCGTCGATGCCGACGTCGATCAGGTCGCTGGCATGGAAGAAATAGTTGTCGCTGCCCGTTATCGGCTTGATGAAACCGTAACCCTTGCCGGCAATGAGGTTGACGATGGTTCCCTGGCACTCGGCGCCCTCGATGAAATCCGCCGGCAGCGCACGCGGCGTATCACGGTGGTTAGAGCGCCAATCCCAGTCGCTGGCGCTGCTCTGCGGCAGGAACAGGTTATCGACCAGGGTATCGTGCCGCCGGGCGCGATCGTCGATCAGCGGCTTCATCAGCACCGGGTAGGTGACGCGGTCGATCAGACCGGTCGACACCTGGGTACGCATCGTGCGTCCGTCCTCGCGCTCATACTCGAACTCCCAGCCCAGCAGCATTACCCGCGCCCCCAGGGTGTTGAGCTTGCGCACGAGCGGAACGAAATCGCCATCGCCAGTGATGAGCACGCAGACATCGTAATTCTTGAGGCTGGTCATCTCATAGGCTTCGAGCGCCAGCCAGACGTCGATGCGCTTTTCCTCGAAAGACCCGTCGGGGCGGGAAGCCAGGTGCTGCTGGAAAAGCGCGATGTCGGCGCGTGTGAGCGCATCCTCGAAGACCCGGTCGGAAAACAACCGATCCTGCTCCGCCGCCTGTTGCGCGGTCAGGCGCCCCTGGAAATACGTCGCGTCCACGATCTGGCAACGGCTGTGGGCAACCCCTTCGCGCTGCGCGACCTCGGCGACGATGAAATCGTGCACCCCTCGGAACGACAGGCGAGCCCTCCGTTCATGCTGGTACAGATAATAGCTGCTGACCTTGAAGAAGTAAGCGCCATCGTAGAACACCGCTATACGGCAAATGTCTTTTTCTCTCATTTGATTTTCCTGCCTTCAAAACATCGAATCTGGCCGAAACCGAACTCCCTCCGGTTGCGACAACACTTGGCCCGGACGTCCTTGCCCGGGCCGGGCCCACAACACCATCAACGCAACATGGGCAAATCTCTCAAACACGCCGCCAACTCGTCCCTTGCGGGCCGTCCTCGAGCACGATGCCGGCCTCGCGCAACTCGGCGCGCAGGCGGTCGGCCTCGGCGAAATCGCGCACTTTCTTGGCCGCCGCGCGGGCGACGATGTGTGCTTCGATCGCCGCGGCATCCCACTCCGCGGCCTGACTCCCGGCGCCGGCCTGAAGAAATTCGCGCGCCTCGCGCCCGAGCAGTCCCAGCACCCGTGCCAGGGCGCGAAGCTGCCCGGCAAGCCTGGCGTCCCCGCTGCGATTGGACTCGTTGGCGAGCTCGAAGAGCGCTGCCAATGCTTCGACGGTGTTGAAATCTTCGTCCATCGCCGCCCGAAAACGTTCCCCCCAGGGCGTCGACCAGTCGATCGGCGGGGTTTCACCAACCGGTACCGCCTTCACCGCGGTATAGAGCCTCGTGAGCGCCTGACGGGCATCGTCGAGGTGAAGAGCGGAATAATTGAGCGGACTGCGATAGTGCGCGCGCAGGATGAAAAAGCGCACCACTTCGGGGTCGTACCTGGCGAGCACGTCGCGGATCGTGGTGAAATTGCCGAGAGACTTCGACATTTTTTCATCATCGACGCGCACGAAACCATTATGTATCCAGTAGTTTACAAAGTGACAGCCGTTCGCGCCCTCGGACTGGGCAATCTCGTTCTCGTGGTGTGGAAACTGCAAATCCTGCCCACCGCCGTGGATGTCGAAATGGGCGCCAAGAAACCTGGCGCTCATCGCCGAACATTCGATGTGCCAACCTGGCCGGCCGCGCCCCCAGGGCGAATCCCACTTCGCTTCCTCTGGCTCATCGGCCTTGGCCTGTTTCCAGAGCACGAAATCGAGCGGATCGTTCTTGTCGCCGACCACGCTCACCCGCTCGCCTGCGCGCAGTTCGTCCACCGACTTGCCCGACAGACAGCCGTAATCCGGAAAACCACGCACCGCATAGCACACATCGCCGTTGGCGGCGACATAGGCAAGCCCCTTTTCTTCGAGGCGGGCGATGATCTCCAGCATGCTGTCGACGCACTCGGTCGCTTTCGGCTCGAAGTCCGGCCGCAGCACGCCGAGAGCGTCGGCGTCCTCGTGCATCGCCGCGATGAAGCGGCTGGTCAGCGCATGGATGGATTCGCCGTTTTCCCGCGCCCGGCGGATGATCTTGTCGTCAATATCGGTGATGTTGCGCACGTAGCGCACTTCCAGGCCACTGGCGCGCAGCCAGCGCACCACCATGTCGAAAACCACCATCACACGGGCGTGGCCGAGATGACAGTAATCATAAACTGTCATGCCGCAAACATATATTCCGACACGTCCGGCTTCGATGGGGCGAAAAACTTCTTTACTGCGGCTGAGTGTGTTGTATATCGTGAGCATGCCGGCTGCGGAGAGGAGCGCCGCGGCCCGGAAAGACGGCGCGGAACACATTTTGAGCGTAATAGGACTTGTTGCTAGAATCCGGCTTATCGACTGTTTGGAGACGGAAAAGTATAGCACGCGGTTTCGTCCGCCTTGGCAGCGTTCGCCCCGCAACCTTCGTAAATTTCCCGGAGCCCGCATGATCCGACATCTCATCGCTTCCCTGGCCCTCGGCCTTTGTACGTTCGCGGCGCATGCCGCCAATCCCCAGGTGGAACTCAAGACCAGCCAGGGCGACATCGTCCTCGAACTCAACGACGAGCTTGCCCCCAGGACGGTCGCCAACTTTGTGCAATACGTAAAATCCGGTCATTACGACGGCACGGTTTTCCATCGCGTCATCAGCGGCTTCATGATCCAGGGCGGCGGACTGGACAAGACGTTCAACGAAAAAGCAACCCGCGCCCCGGTCGAAAACGAGGCGCGGAACGGGCTCAGGAATGAGCTCGGCACCGTGGCGATGGCCCGTACTTCCGCGCCGCACTCGGCAACCGCGCAGTTCTTCATCAACGTCTCGAACAATCACTTCCTCGACCATCCCGGCCAGGACGGCTGGGGTTATGCCGTGTTCGGCAAAGTGGTCAAGGGCATGGACGTGGTGCAGAAAATCGCCCGCCTCCCGACCCGCTCCGCGGGTGCGCACAGTAACGTGCCCGTCGAGCCGGTCGTGATCGAATCGGCTCGTCTCCTTGAGGGCGCGCCTCCCGGGAAGACGCCGGAAAGCAAATCGGAAGGCGCTTCCCAAACCAAGTCGCCAGCCAGGTCGACAAAAACCAGATAAACAAACGGACAGGACGACAAATGTCAGTCAAGCTACATACCAACCGCGGCACCATCACCCTCGAACTCGACGCCGACAAGGCGCCGGTCACGGTCGAGAACTTTCTCGGCTACGCTCACGCCGGCCACTACGACAACACGGTATTCCACCGTGTGATCGACGGCTTCATGATCCAGGGAGGCGGCTTCGCGCCGGGGATGACGCAAAAGCCGACCCGGGAACCCATCAGGAACGAAGCCGACAACGGCCTCAGGAATACGCGCGGCACCATCGCCATGGCCCGCACCGGCGATCCGCATTCCGCCACGGCGCAGTTCTTCATCAACGTGGCCAACAACGATTTCCTCGATTTCCGCGCCCCCGACCCGCAAGGTTGGGGGTATTGTGTGTTCGGTCGGGTCATCGACGGACTCGACGTGGTCGACGCTATTCGCGGGGTAAACACCGGCAACAAGGGGTTTCATCAGGATGTGCCCAAGGAAGATGTCATCATCGAGCGCGTGGAAGTCATCTGATCCCATGGCTGGCGACATATCGACCCCCCCCGATCTCCTGGCTGCGGCGAAACTGCCAGCCCTGTTCATCGCCGACCTGCACCTGAGCGCGACCTGCCCGGAAACCGCTGCCGCCTTTTTCGGGTTCCTCTCCGGCCCGGCGCGTCAGGCCGGCAGTCTCTTCATTCTCGGCGACCTGTTTGAATACTGGGCCGGCGACGACGATGTCGATTCACCTTTCAGCCGGGACGTGTGCGCGGCCCTGCGGGCAGTCGCCGCGAACGGCGTCGCGGTTTTCTTCATGCCCGGCAACCGTGATCTTCTCGCCGGCAACGGTTTCGCCGCAGCCTCCCACGCGCGGATGTTGCCCGACCCGGTCTTGGTTCGCTTCGGTGCGCAAACGCTGCTGCTCTCCCATGGCGACATGTTTTGTACAGAAGACATCGCCTACCAGAACTACCGCCGCCAGGTGCGCGATCCGGCTTGGCAGACCGGTTTCCTCGCCCAGCCGCTTACCACGCGGCGCGAGTTCATCGAAAAGGTGCGTGACCAGAGCGAAACCGCCAAGCGAACCACGCGCGCTGAAATCATGGATGTCAACACCGACGCGGTCACCAACCTGTTGCGGGCACATGATTACCCGTCGCTCATCCACGGGCACACGCATCGCCCCGGCCACCACACCTACATGCTCGATGGCCACCGCTGCGAGCGCTACGTGCTCGCCGACTGGCACGACCATCCGGTCTGGCTGACCTATGATGGCGCAGCGTTCAGCGTAAACAACCGCGCGACCGCAACCAGCGCCGCCGAAAGATAAAGACCACGACCACGGCCCGGCTGCTTTCTCCGCGCCAGGCGGGAAAAGGAAGAGAAGTCAGAGACGACGCTTCCTTTTCCGCTCTGGTTCGCTCAGATGATGCGCGTATGCCAACCCATCAAGCCAGCCAGGAAAAACAGGATGAAACCGCTCCAGAACAACGCGAGGGCATAGCGCCTTCGGACGACCAGCCCATACCCCATCAGACACGACGAGGTTACGACGCAAAACAGGATCCCAGGGAAAGAAGCGCCGATCCCTATGCCGATCGTGATCGGCACGAGAATCAGCGCGACCGCCCCCATGACGGAGGACGAGTGAATGAAAAAAGCCAGGAAAATGATGCTGAGGATAAACAGCAGCCCACTGAACAATGTCAGGTAATACTTCCCGTTCGTCATACGCATGATTGCAACCCCTCCTTTTTAATTGCGCCACGGCGCTACGGCGCCGTTAGTATTTCTCTCTGCCTTTCGGGCTATTGAATGATTGTTTGTCTCCGCCCTGCCGGACACTCGATGAAAGCGACGCGCTCCATCGCCCCCCGTCCGGCGCGGACAGTTGGGAAAACAATGGCTCCGCCCGGGCAACCCCGTGCCGGACTTGAGCCAGCATCGGGTTCCCTTGCGAAACATCCGACTTCCCCCGGTAGCGCGGTATCACATCCGCGCTGCCGCCAAAAAAATCAGGCGGACAAATAGTGTTGTTATAAGCGCGAGCGACGGCCCGTGTCTCATCACAGGCATAGAAGAACGGGAGACCCACTCGCTCGGCAAGAATAAACATGACAAAAAACTTTTTCTCCAGCAGCGGCGGCGATGACGCCTTTCCGATTCACACGGCGCAATGGCCGGGTTGCCTGGCTTGGACTTCGATGTTTACGACTGGCTCAGCCGCTGCCACTCCCTGAGCTTCTGCCGCACGCTTCTGAGTTCTTCGCGGTGACCGCGCCCGGCATGGCACTCGTGCGCCATGTCGAGGATGGGCTCGCTCCCATCGACAGCCCTGTCGCACTTTGCAATGAAGTGCGCCATCACGTCGGGCTGCCGTACCCAATCCCGGAGCATGTCGCAAAGCGCCTGGTCGTCCGCCGCGAAGGAGTTCTCCAACATGCTCATATCCCTGTTGAAGCCCCAGAGCAGCAAATCCTTGAAGTGCAACAGGGCGGAAAGACGCCGGTCCTCGCTCCAGTCCTCGAGCAGCGGACGCAGGTCGAAATCGCCATGTGCGAGCATGATGATGATATCGACGATGTTTTCGATATAGGGCGCATCGGGGGCGAAATCGCGGTCGTGGTATTGCGACAGGCAATGCGCGAAAAACGCCCGCGCCCAGGTCGAGAGCAACGCCTGTTCCTCGGCCGTCCAGGCTTCCTTGGCAAACGTCAGGCGATCCAGCGCGATTTCCGTCCAGAAATGCTGGAACTGAAAACGGCTGACGATCTCAAGGTAACGGGGCAAGAAATGCTTGACCTCCCCCACCGGCGTTCTCTCGGCATGGGCGGCGAAGTGATACCGCCACAGAAGTTCGTCGGGAATCTCTCGCACGGACATCGTCCTGAGACGCCTGTGACTCTCGCCGAGTCTGAAAAGGGAACACTGACATCCGAGGCTTTCCGGGGCAGGATAGGCGGCGAATGTCCGGTACGCGGTCTCGATGATGTCGTGCAACATGGCGTAAACTCCGTTCCGGTTGCGTGAGAAATTACCGCGAGTTTACTCCAACCCCGGACGCCGGGGAGTAGCTTCACGTAATATTTACGTAAATATTTTTTTGCGCCCGCAAGCCCGCTTCGCCCACCCTCGCGCGCCCCGTGCGATGCCGGATCGCTACCGCTGCGTCTCCCCCCATGCGCTCCCGCAAAAACGCGATGAAACATTGTGTCTTCGCCGGAAGCAGACGGGTCTCGGTCATGGCGTATACGGGCAGCGGCGCGCCGTGCCATCGGGGCAGCACGCGGCGCAGCCTCCCATTGGCCAGATCGTCGGCGATGATGCACTCCGGCATCAGGATGACCCCCATGCCCAACGTCGCCAGCCGGCAGATCAGGCCCGCGCTGTTGAGCGTAAAGCGGCCCCTGATCGGGATCGTGACGGTTCGCTCGCCGTTGTGCAGCGTCCAGGCGCTGTCTTTCAGGATACCCAGGCACTCGTGCCGCGCCAGATCGGCGGGGTCTTCCAGTTCGCCCGCCCGGTCAAGATAAGCCGGCGAAGCGTAAAGACAGGCCGAAAACGACGCCAGCGGGTGCGCGATCAATTGCGAATCCTCGGGTTTTCCCACCCGTACCGCCACATCGAAAGGCTCGCTCACCAGATCGACCCGGCGGGGCGAAAGATCGAAATCGAACGCAATGCCGGGATAGCGGAGGGCGAACTCCGCGATCAGGGGCGCGACATGAACGCCCAGATCCGCGGGAAGCGAAGCGCGCAACACCCCGCTGGGTTGCGCGAGCATTTCGCCGAGCTGCTCGTGCGCGAGCCGGGCTTCGTCGACGATGCGCTTGCAGCGGCCAAAATAGATCCGGCCCGCCTCGGTCAATGCGATCTTTCGCGTCGTGCGATGCAGCAGGCGCAAGCCGATCGCCTTCTCCAGCGCGCCGATCCGCCGCGACAAGGTGGAATTCGGCATCCCGATCACCCCGGCGGCCGCGCGAAAGCTCCCGGCTTTCACCACTTCCACGAACAAGGCCATGTCGTCCAGAAATTCCATGAAGATGGCTCCATCGAAACGGGCATTGCGCCGCCGAAACCCGCGCGAGGCTCTCCCGTCCTCCGAAATTGCCCCATGAATGGAACAATGATACTCAAACGCCCCTGTTTATCCCAGACGCTGGAACGCAGATAATGCCTTTCCCGTCATTTCGGGAAAACCCCAGTAACTTCAGCGCACCGCTTTTTCGAGGATTTCAGCATGAGCCAGTTGTTTACCCCTGTCCGTATCGGAAGCCATACCTTGCAAAACCGTCTCGTCATGGCCCCGATGACCCGCTCCCGCGCCAATGACGACGGCGTTCCGGATGAGTTGGTCGCCACCTATTACACCCAGCGCGCCAGCGCCGGACTCATCATCAGCGAGGGCGTTTTTCCCTCGGCGACGGGCAAGGGCTATGTCCGTACCCCGGGAATCTCGACCGAGGCGCAGATCGCGGCCTGGCGGCGCATCACGGCGGCCGTGCACGGCGCGGGCGGAAAAATCTTCATGCAGATCATGCACTGCGGGCGCATTTCCCACCCCTCGTTGCTGCCCGATGGCGCGGCGCCCGTGGCGCCATCCGCCATCCGGCCGGAAGGGCAAACCTGGACATCCGCCGGGCAGCTCGATTACGTCACCCCCCGCGCCCTGCGGACGGAGGAAATCGCGGGCATCATCGAGGAATACCGCCTTGCGACCCGCCGCGCCCTGGCTGCCGGGTTCGACGGCGTCGAACTGCATGCCGCCTCCGGCTATCTGCCCGAGCAATTTCTTGCCTCCGGCAGCAACCAGCGGGAAGACCGATACGGCGGCCCGATCGAAAATCGCGCCCGCTTCATCCTGGAAACGCTGGCTGCGATGGCGGACGAAGCCGGCGGCGAGCGCGTCGGCATCAAGATTTCGCCAGAGATGAATTTCAACAGCATCACCGACGCCACGCCGCAGGAAACCTACACCTATCTGGTCGAACAACTGCGCGGCCTGGGGCTGGCTTATCTGCACGTCGCCCTGTTCGGCGCGCAAACCGATTACCACGCGCTCTTTCGCCCGCGCTTCCAGGGTGCATATCTTCTGGGCGGCGGACTGGATCGGGACAAGGCCGAAGCCGCGCTGGCTGAA
>JAIRNL010000260.1 GCA_031258035.1 Azoarcus sp.
AGCCGGCGGCGGGGACGCTGGCGCGGAATTCGTCCATGAAGCGCAGCAGGGCCTCGACCGCTTCCGGCGGCACGGCGTTGTAGAGCGAGGCGCGGATGCCGCCCACGGATTTGTGTCCCTTGAGGCCGATGAAGCCCGCCGCGTCGGATTCTTTCACGAAGCGCGCTTCCAGTTCCGGCGTCGGCAGGTTGAACGGGACGTTCATGATGGAGCGGCAGGCTGGCTCGACGGTGTTCCGGTAGAAGCCGTCGCTGCCGTCGATGGCGGCATAGAGGCGCCGCGCCTTTTCCCGGTTGATGGCGGCCATCGCGCCCAGGCCGCCTTGTGCCTTCAGCCATTTGAATACCAGGCCGGCGACGTAGATGGCGAAAGCGGGCGGCGTGTTGAGCATGGAGTCGTTGTCGGCCTGGTTGCGGTAGTCGAGGATCGTGGGCGTGCCCGCCGCCGCGCGCCCGAGCAGGTCGTCGCGCACGATGACGATCGTCAGCCCCGAGGGGCCGACGTTTTTCTGCGCCCCGGCGCTGATGAGGCCGTAGCGGCGCACGTCCAGCGGCCGGGAAAGAATGTGCGAGCTCATGTCGGAGACCAGCGGCACGCCGGGGGCCGCCGCCGCGAGGGCCTCGAAGAGGCGGGTTTCGTAATCTTCATGCACTTCCACACCGTGGATGGTCTCGTTGGTGCAGAGGTGGAAGTAGGCGGCATTCTTGTCGAAGCGCAGCGTGTCGATGGCGGGCAGGCGCGTGAAGCCGCTGTCTTCCGTGGAGGCCACGAGGCGCATCTTGCCGATTTTCGATGCTTCCCGGATCGCTTTTTGCGACCATGCGCCGGTGACGAGGTAGTCCGCGCTCCGGTCAGCCAGGAGGTTCATCGGCACCTGGGTGAATTGCAGGGTTTGCCCGCCTTGCAGGAAGAGCACGCTGTAGTCTTCCGGGATGCGGAGCAGTTCGCGCAGGTCGGCTTGCGCCGCCTCGATCACGTCGGAAAACGCCTTGCCGCGATGGCTCACTTCCATGATGCTGGCGCCGATGCCGTGCCAGTCGGGTAGTTCTTCCCGCGCCTGCTGGAGCACTTCGAGCGGCAGGGCCGCCGGGCCGGCGCTGAAGTTCCACGCCCGCGTCATTGTTCGTTTTCCTCGCCATCCGCGGACGGCGGCGCGCCGTCCTCGTCGCCCGGGTCGTTTTCGCCGGTTTCGTCGTCGTTCTCGGCATCGATGTCCGACTCCGCGACTTTCTCGATGCCGGCAAGCGCCGCGCCTTCGTCGAGGTTGATGAGGGTCACGCCCTGCGTGGCGCGGCCCATCTCGCGGATGCTCTCCACCCCGGTGCGGATCAGTACGCCGGCAGTGGATATCAGCATGACTTCGTCCCTGGGCTCGACCAGCGCCGCGCCGACGAGGGCGCCGTTGCGCTCGCTGGTCTGGATGGCGATCATGCCCTTGGTGCCGCGTCCGTGCCGGGTGTATTCCGTCACCGGGGTGCGCTTGCCATAGCCGTTGGCGGTGGCGGTGAGTACCGAACAGGTCTCGTCCTTTGCCACCAGCATGGCGATGACGTTCTGCCCGTCTTCCAGCGACATGCCGCGCACGCCGCGCGCGTCGCGCCCCATCGGGCGCACGTCGGTCTCGGCGAAACGCACCGTCTTGCCGGCGTCGGAGAAGAGCATCACGTCGCTGCCGCCGTCGGTGATCGCCACGCCGATCAGGTGGTCGCCGTCGTCGAGGTTGACGGCGATGATCCCGGCCTTGCGCGGGTTGGTGAAGGCGGTGAGCGCGGTTTTCTTGACCGTGCCCGCGCTCGTCGCCATGAAGACGAAGTGTTCTTCGTCGAAGGTCTTCACCGGCAGCACGGCGGTGATCTTTTCGCCTTCGACGAGGGGGAAGAGGTTGACGATGGGTTTGCCGCGCGAGGTGCGCGTGCCTTCGGGCACTTCGTAGACCCGCAGCCAATAGCAGCGGCCCCGGCTGGAGAAGCACAGCACCGTGTCGTGGGTGTTGGCGACGAAGAGCTGGTCGACGAAGTCTTCGTCCTTCATCGCGGTGGCCTGCTTGCCGCGCCCGCCGCGCCGCTGGGCGCGGTAATCGGCGAGCGGCTGGCGCTTGAAGTAGCCGGTGTGCGAGAGCGTCACCACCATGTCTTCGGGCGCGATCAGGTCTTCGAGGTTGATTTCGGCGGTGTTGAGCACGACTTCGGAGCGGCGCGGGTCGTCGAACTGGTTTTTCACCGCGTTGAGTTCGTCGACGATGATCGCGGTGATGCGCGCCGGACGGGCGAGGATGTCGAGCAGGTCGGCGATGACTTCCATGATGTCGCGGTATTCGGCGACGATCTTGTCCTGTTCCAGGCCGGTGAGCCGTTGCAGGCGCAGTTCGAGAATCGCCTGCGCCTGCGCTTCCGAGAGTCGGTAGCCCTGGGCGGAGAGGCCGAATTCGGCGGACAGGTTTTCAGGCCGGTAGCTTTCGGCCATGGCGCGGGCGAGCATCTCTTCCACCAGCGCGGAACGCCAGGTGCGCGCCATCAGTTCGCGCTTGGCTTCGGCCGGCGTCGGCGCGGCCTTGATGAGCGCGATGATTTCGTCGACGTTGGACAGCGCCACAGCCAGCCCTTCGAGCAGGTGCCCGCGGTCGCGCGCTTTTTTCAGCTCGAAGACGGTGCGGCGGGTGACGACCTCGCGCCGGTGTTCGAGGAAGCACACCAGCAGTTCCTTGAGGTTCAGGAGCTTCGGCCTGCCATCGACCAGCGCCACCATGTTCATGCCGAAGGTGTCCTGCAACTGCGTGTGCTTGAAGAGCTTGTTCAGCACGACTTCGGGCATCTCGCCGCGCTTGAGTTCGATCACCAGGCGCATCCCGGATTTGTCGGATTCGTCCTGGATGTGGGCGATGCCCTCGATGCGCTTTTCGTTGGCCAGCTCGGCGATTTTCTCCTGCAAGGTCTTTTTATTGACCTGATAGGGAATCTCATCGACGATGATCGCCTGCCGCTCGCTGTTGCCGATCGGCTCGAAGTGGGTGCGCGCGCGCATGATGACCCGTCCGCGCCCGGTGCGATACCCTTCGTGCGCGCCGGCGAGGCCGTAGATCAGCGCGCCGGTGGGAAAATCCGGCGCCTTGATGATGTCGATCAGGGCTTCGATGTCGGTGTCGGGTTCGGCGAGCAACTTGAGGCAGGCGGCGATCACTTCGCCGAGGTTGTGCGGCGGGATGTTGGTCGCCATCCCGACCGCGATCCCCGCCGAGCCGTTGATGAGCAGGTTGGGGATGCGCGCCGGCAGCACCAGCGGTTCTTTTTCAGAGGCGTCGTAGTTGGGCCCGAAATCCACCGTTTCCTTGTCGATGTCGGTGAGCATTTCGTGGCCGATCCGCGCCATGCGTACTTCGGTGTAACGCATCGCCGCCGGGCTGTCGCCATCGACCGAACCGAAGTTGCCCTGTCCATCGACCAGCATGTAGCGCAGGGAGAAATTCTGGGCCATGCGGACGATGGTGTCATAGACGGCGGTGTCGCCGTGCGGGTGGTACTTACCGATCACGTCGCCGACGATGCGGGCCGATTTCTTGTAGGCACGGTTCCAGTCGTTGGAAAGCTCGTGCATTGCAAACAGTACGCGGCGATGCACGGGCTTGAGGCCATCGCGCGCATCCGGAAGCGCCCGGCCGACGATCACGCTCATCGCGTAATCGAGGTAGGCGTGGCGCATCTCTTCCTCGAGGCTGATCGGAAGGGTTTCCTTGGCGAACTGTGTCATGCGCGTAACGGGCGCAAACCCGAGGGAACGAAACGGGCGATTCTATCACGTCCGACTGGTTTCCCGCAGCCCGCGTGCGGTCGGTTTGCCCGCAAGCCTGGCTCGTTGGAATGGCGTCGCTATTTCTATTTGGATGTGGATGTGAGAGGCGCGCTAGACCGGCTGCTCGTCAGATGTCGCCGCGTCCTGCCGGGCGCCGCCGAGCAGGCCGAAACGCTTCAACTGCGCGCGCAGCACATTGCGGGAAATCCCCAGCCGTCGCGCGGCTTGCACCTGGTTTTCGCGCGAATAGGCGAATGCCGCCCGCACCAGTTCTTCTTCCACCGTCTCGTAAAGGCGCTCGTGCCCCTGTTCCAGCATGCGCCGGATCTCGTCGCCCAGCGGCGATTCTCCCGTGCCGTCCCTGGCATCCGCCTTCGCCGCGCGCGGCGCCGACAAGCCAGCCGCCCCGTGCGGCAGGCGCAGGTCGTCCCGGCCGATCACACCGTCGCGGGCAACGATGAGCGCATAGTGAATGACGTTTTCCAGTTCGCGGATATTGCCGGGCCACTCGTAATCGAGCAGCGCCGCCTCGGCCTCCTGGCTCACGCTCACCGTGCGCAGCCCCAGCTTGCGGCGGTAGCGATCCGCGAAATGCCAGACCAGCGGCATGATGTCGCCCGTGCGCTCGCGCAGCGGCGGCAGCGCCACCGAAGCAACGTTGAGCCGGAAATACAAATCCATGCGGAAGTTGCCGGCGCGCACCGCATGCACCAGATCCAGGTTGGTCGCCGCCACCAGGCGCACGTCGACATGCAGCGGCTTGCGCGCCCCGAGCCGCGTCACGCACCCTTCCTGGAGGACGCGCAGCAGCTTCACCTGCATGGGCAGAGGCAAATCGCCGATCTCGTCCAGGAAGAGCGTGCCGCCGTTGGCCGCCTCGAACCAGCCAGCGCGCGCCTGCGCCGCGCCGGTAAAGGCGCCCGCCTCATGGCCGAACAATTCCGCTTCCACCAGATTCTCGTTGAACGCGCCGCAATTGACCGCCACGAAAGGGCCCGCGCGTCCGCTTTTCTGGTGAATGTGGCGCGCGATCAACTCCTTGCCGGTGCCGGTATCGCCGACGATCAGCACCGAAGCATCGCTCGCGGCCACGCGCTCGACTTCCCCGAGCAGCCGAACCGAAAGCGGATCGTGGAACACCAGCACGCGCGCCCGGATGGAAAGCGAATGCTCTTCGGGCGAGGCGAATGTCAATATCGTGTTTTCGACATTTCCGTGCAATGAGCGCACGACGCTGTTAACCATGTTGATCTCAATGTTTTACCCGTGTGCGAATAATCACCTTGCTACGGAGAGAGGCCAACAAAGAATAGTTGCTTACGATTTCATGATGACGCAAATATACATACGCGCTCACCCGCGCGGAAACCCGTCGGGTCGCCGTGTGCCCCGGAGAGCCGGACCCCCGATCAACTGCCCAGGCGCTCCACCGCGAAACCC
>JAIRNL010000036.1 GCA_031258035.1 Azoarcus sp.
ACCCTCAAAACACCCTCCGTCATTCCGCGCGCAGTCGCGGAATCCACGCCCCCCGTCATTCAGCGCGAAGTCGCGGAATCCAAGCGTTGCATGGATTCCGCGACTCCGGGCGCAAGCGCCCTGCGCGCGGAATGACAGGGGGGGGGATTTCACGCGAAGCCAAAAGTGAACCCCATGAACCCTCAAAACACCCTCCGTCATTCCGCGCGCAGTCGCGGAATCCACGCCCCCCGTCATTCCGCGCGAAGTCGCGGAATCCAAGCGTTGCATGGATTCCGCGCCTCCGGGCGCAAGCGCCCTGCGCGCGGAATGACAGGGGGGGGATTTCACGCGAAGCCAAAAGTGAACCCCATGAACCCTCAAAACACCCCCCGTCATTCCGCGCGAAGTCGCGGAATCCCGACGCCGCTTGGATTCCGCGACTCGCGCTGCAATGACATGGGTTTATTTTGCATGTCCGTGACGCAATGATAGCCAAGATCTGGTTTGCCAAAATCCGAGTTAGTCAGCGTTTCCCTCGTATCCCGTTGCCGCGGCTTCAGTCGTACTTCGCTGGGCGGCTCGCTCCGGTTCGAGCACGCTTTCAGCCGTTTGTCGGGCAAGACTCGCAACACGCCCTCGTGGATCGGTTGCCTTCCCGGAGAAGGCAGAATATCCTTCCCGGAGAAAATTTTCGGGAAGGGCCCTTGGGAAACGCGCTTTCGCCTGCCCAGCCAGCAGTAGCGAAAGCGCCGGGATCCTCCACCCTGGAAGACAATATTTTCAATCATTTACAGACATCCCCGGATGTCCCTGGCTCATAAAGGGAGTTTTCGATGAAACGTATCCTGCCTCTGGCGGCCTGTGCCGTCCTTTCCCTGGCTGGGCCTGCCCAGGCGGGCCTGTTCGACGATACGGGCGCCCGCCAGCAGATCGACAACCTGAAGCAGGAGCTTCAGAGCCGGCTCGAAACCGTCACCAACGCTCAACTCGAACTGGCTAGCCAGAATGAAGAATTGCGAGCCGAAGTCGCCCGGCTGCGCGGGCAGATCGAAGTCATGCGCAACGAAATCGAATCGACCAATTCCCGGCAGCACGACTTCTACGTCGACCTCAACAACCGCCTGGGCAAGTTCGAGGCGAACCCCGCCAATGCATCGGCCTCCTCCCCCGCCGATGGCAGCGGCAGTTACGAGGTCGCGCTCAATTTCCTGAAGGAAGGCCGCGCCGCCGAGGCGCTGGCTGAGTTCAACACCTTCATCAGCAAACACCCGGATAACGACAACCTGCCCGACGCCTATTTCTGGGCCGGCACGGCTGCCTTGCAGTCCAAGGACGTCGCCGCCGCGAGCAAGCACTTCAACACCGTGCTCGGACGCTGGCCCAAGAGTCCGGTGGCCGCCGACGCCATGCTCGGCCTGGCCAACGGCCAGATCGCCATCGGCGACCAGCGCACGGCCCGGCGCACCCTGAACTCGCTGATCGAACGCTACCCCTCGTCCGAAGCGGCCAAAACGGCGAAACAGCACCTATCGGCACGGTAAGCGATGCCCTTCGGGCAAACGGCTCCCACCCTGCGCGTCACCGAGATTTTTGCCTCCCTGCAAGGAGAGTCGACGCGAGTGGGCCTGCCCACGGTGTTCGTGCGCCTGACCGGCTGCCCGCTGCGCTGCCTCTGGTGCGATACCGACTACGCCTTTCGCGGCGGCGAAACTCTCGGCCTGCAAGCAATACTCGACGACGTCTCCGCCCACGCGCTGCACTACGTCTGCGTCACCGGCGGCGAACCGCTCTCCCAGCCAGCCTGTCTGGCTTTGCTCACCGCCCTGTGCGAGGCCGGGCATTCGGTTTCCCTCGAAACCAGCGGCGCGCTCGACATCGGCGGCGTCGACCCGAGGGTTTCCCGCATCGTCGACCTCAAACCCCCCGGCTCGGGCGAAGCCGGGCGTAACCGCATCGAAAACATCGCGTTGCTCAACGCACACGACGAAATCAAGATCGTCCTCGCCGACGAAGCCGACTACCAATGGGCCAGGCAGCAAATCGCGGCCCACCGTCTGGCTGAACGCTGTCCGGTGCTGCTCTCCCCTGTCACCAATCGGCTCGACCCCACGCGCCTGGCCGAGTGGATCGTGCGCGACCGCCTGCCGGTGCGGTTCCAGCTGCAATTGCACAAGCTCCTCTGGAAAGAAGCCAGGGGGCGTTGATGCCGCGGCGATAGCCAGCCAGGGCGGCGATGGCCTATCATGGCGGGCGATATTTTTCTCTTTGCGCCATGCCTTTCCTGCCCCCTGCCGTCGTCCTGCTTTCAGGCGGACTGGACTCCGCGACCTGCCTTGCCATCGCCCGCGAACAAGGTTTTGCTTCCCACGCCCTGTCGGTCGCCTACGGCCAGCGCCACGCCGCCGAACTTGCCGCCGCGCGTCGTGTTGCCGCCGCGCTCGGCGCGCGCGAGCACCGTCTGGCCCGCGTCGAACTCGGCCAGTTCGGCGGCTCCGCCCTCACCGATCCCGACATCGCCGTCCCCGAAGACCGCGAAGGCGACGACATCCCCGTCACCTACGTCCCGGCCCGCAACACCGTGATGCTGTCGATGGCGCTGGCCTGGGCCGAAACGCTCGGCGCCAGCGACATCTTCATCGGGGTCAACGCCGTCGATTACTCCGGCTACCCCGACTGCCGCCCCGCATTCATCGCCGCTTTCCAGGCCACAGCCAGACTCGCCACCAAGGCGGGCGTCGAAGGCCGGCCGCTCACCATCCATGCGCCGCTGATCGAACTCTCCAAGGCCGACATCATCCGCCGCGGCCTTGCCCTGGGCGTCGATTACGGGCTGACCGTCTCGTGCTATCAGGCCGACGAACGGGGACGGGCCTGCGGCCATTGCGACGCCTGCCGCCTGCGCCGCGCCGGATTCGCCGCCGCGGGCATCGCCGACCCGACGCCTTATCGTCCAAAAATGTAAACCTATTGACAGCGCACGCGGAATCTCTCTCACTGCCCCCTGTCCGTTCCAGTTAAAGTGTCAGGCATGAAGCGCAATACATCACTGAGCGCATCGCCGCCACCGGACAAGGCAGCAAAAAAACAAAGGCAGTCGGCTACGCCACAAAAATATTTTCACAACAACACCCTCCCCGCTTCGGCGCTGCTTCCCCCAACGTCCGCCCCCAACATGGACGAACAATCGCTGACAGGTTTCTATCCCCACATCCTTGAACAGGCCGCCAATGCCGTCGTCGTCGTCGATGAAAACGACAAGGTCATCCTGTTCAACAGCGCCGCCGAACAACTATGGGCGCGCGCCAGGAACGAAGTACTGGGCGCCGGCATTTCGCAGCTGATGCCCCCCATGAAAGAGGGGCAGCAAACGCTCATGCCCGGCCAGTCCGAACTCGACCACCTCGTCGGCCATAACGTGGAACTGCCCATCGAGCGCCCCAACAACACCCGGGTATGGGCCGAGATTTCCGTTTCCCGCATCCAGGCCGAAGACGAGACCATGCGTCTGGTCGTCGCCAAGAACATCACGCTCACCAAGGTACACAAAGCCTTCCGCTACCAGGTTCTCCGAGCCATGGCGCAGACCGATTCGCTGACGGATGTCATGACCCGGCTTTGCCAGGAAATCGAGCGCATTGCGCCGGAAATCTCCGCCACCGTCGTGCGGATCGACGCCAGCGGCCATTTGCGCCCCCTGGTCGCGCCGGATTTCCCGTCCGAGCACGCGTGCCTGATCGACGGCATCGAAATCGGCCCGAAGATCTCGTCCCAGGCCATCGCGGCCTTTCGCGGCGAACCCGTCCTGGTCAGGGACATCGAACACGACCCCGGCTGGTACATCGGCCGGCAGGAAACGCTGGCGCTGGGCTACAAGGCATGCTGGTCGGTACCGATCAAAACGCACGAGGGCAGCACGATCGGCATCCTGAGCTTCTACTACCGAGTATGCCGCCGGCCCAACAAACTGCACGCCCGGCTGGCTGAAATCGCCGTCTCCCTGTGCGTGCTGGCAATGGAGCGGGCGGACGCCTTCGCCCGCATCCATCACCTGGCTTTTTTCGACGACCTCACCGGCCTGCCCAATCGCAGCCTGCTGCAAATCCAGGCCAACCAGGCCATCTCGCAGGCGACCCGCAACAACGAACGGCTCGCGGTACTGTTCATCGACGTAGACCGTTTCAAGCAGGTCAACGACTCCCTCGGGCACCCCGCCGGCGACATCCTGCTGCGCACCGTCTCCGCCCGCCTGCGTGAAGCGATCCGCGAAGTCGACATTCTCGGGCGCTATTCGGGCGACGAATTCGTCATCGTCCTCACCCAGTGCGACAGCGTACATGCCGTTGAACTTGCCGGGCGGCTGCTCGCCGTGCTTTCGGCGCCCTGTCGGATCGGCGAAGTCACCCTGAACCCGGCAGCCAGCATCGGCATCAGCCTGTTCCCCGATAATGGCCGCGACATGGATGCCCTGATCCACGAAGCGGACATGGCGATGTACCAGGCCAAACAAAAGGGCCGGGGCTGTTTCAGTTTTTTCAGCGGGCAACTGAACCAGATCGCCAAGGAGCGTCTCACCCTTGAAACCGCTTTGCGCGACGCGATTTCCAGCAACGAACTGGAAATCTACTACCAGCCCCAGATCAATATCGAGAGCCACCAATTGCACGGCGTCGAAGCCCTCGTGCGCTGGAACAGCACCCAGTTGGGGAAAGTCGCCCCCGAGCGTTTCATCCCGCTGGCTGAAGAAAGCAACCTGATCAGTTCCTTGAGCCAATGGGTATTGAACGAGGCCTGCCGTCAACTCGCGCAGTGGCGGCAACACGGCTTTGCCATCCCGTCCATATCGGTCAACCTTTCGCCCGCCGATTTCCAGAACCTGAACCTGAAACTGCCCCAATACCTCGAAGCCATCCTCCGTTCCCATGGCTTGCAGCCCGGCGATCTCCTGGTCGAAATCACCGAAGGCGTGCTGATGGATTCCAATCCGGGCACCATGAGAACCCTCCACGAAATCCATGCCCTCGGCGTGCGCCTGTCGATAGACGACTTCGGTACCGGCTACTCCAGCCTCGGCTATCTTCGCCACCTGCCGGTACACGAACTCAAGCTCGACCAATCCTTCGTGCGCGACCTCGATCACGATCGCGCCACGCGCGCGCTGACCAATGCCGTCATGCACATCGGCGACAGCATGGAACTCACGGTCGTCGCCGAAGGCGTCGAGCACCCGACCCAGCGCAATCTCCTCAAAGCCCAGGGCTATCAGATCATCCAGGGCTACCTGTTCTCGCCCCCACTGCCGCCGACGGCGCTGGAACGCTGGCTCGACGAGAACATGTCTTTCACGCAATGGGAATAAACGCGGGAATAAACACGCGACAAAGCCGCCGTTGACGGCAAGAACCTTCCACGGCTATCATCGGCGATTCTTTCGGGGGTCGTTAGCTCAGTTGGTAGAGCAGCGGACTTTTAATCCGTTGGTCGTGCGTTCGAGCCGCACACGGCCTACCAGAAAATCAAACACTTGTATCAACTGACGCCAATTTTTTATGGCAAGTTGCGGAAACGTTTCCGCAACCCTTCTCACTTTAGCGGTTTGACATCCGACCCCTTGCGTCGATAAACGCGCTCGGTAATCGCCGTGCCAGTGTGTCCCAGCAACGCGCTGGCGTACGCGAGTGTAGTGTCGGAGGCTGCGCGTGGGCGAATGTCCCGGAACTGGAACTGCCGGATACGTGTCGCCAGTTCACTATTGCCCCCATCCTCCGCAGTTCGTGCCGCCGCCTCTCGCGCCGCCTCGAACCTGTTCCTGTGCATTGCCGCCGTCACCCTCTCTCCGCGCGCAGTCGAGATGATCGTCATCCCAGACACGCCACGGGCGCGAATGCGCGTGAGTAGCCGCGAAAGTTCCGCTTCATCGTCCAGGACAATCCGAAGCCGTTTTCCTGTTTTGTTCTGCGTCACCTCCAGCGCACCGTTCCGGATGTCCACCCAGCCAGGGCAATCGCATTTAAGAAATGAGCCCGAGTCCCAAGAGGGAAGCGCGATAGTCAGGGAGACGCTCGGCGGTTTTACGGCGTGAGCGCAGGCTGCGCTTGGGGTACCGCGTATCCTGGCGCAGCAGGGA
>JAIRNL010000069.1 GCA_031258035.1 Azoarcus sp.
ACCGCTCAAGCCAGCGCCTGGGACGGCGCGTAGCGATAGCATTTCTTGGGGCAGACCCGGTTACAGGCGCCGCAGCCGATGCAGTCGCTGGCGTTTTTCAGTGTCATCACGGAAGCATCGCCGCCGTCATCGTCGTCGTCATCGTCGTCGGTGACTTTTTCGACCAAATCGAGCACATCGCGGGGACAGACCTTGAAGCAGCGGCCACAGCCGATGCAGTCGTCCTGGTTGATACTGGTCACGAATTCGGGCGTCCAGACGAAGCCGCCCAAGGTCAGTCCGGTGATATTTGGCATATTGTCCTCCCTTGTCCCGTGCGCTTTTACAGACCGGCCACTTCTGGATAACTGCCGATGCGTTCCAGCGCCACGGAAAGCAGTTTGTCGGCTTCGTCCTTCATCTTGGAAAGGCTGGCAAAACCAAAGCGGTGCACATCGCGCAGGGTCTTGTCGATCACCACCAGCTTGCCGACGGTGATCAGGGCGCGGCCAAAGCCCTCGTGGGTCAGATGCACCAGCGGCACGGCCATCAGCTTGCATTCCTTTTCGATCAGCACGGAAATGGCGTTGTAGAGGCATTTCAGATGAGAAACGGTTTCTTCGTCCGGATCGCCGACCAGGGGAATTTCGGCTTTTTTCTCCTTGGTCAGCACGAATGGGGCGAGGATTTTCTCGACCGGCCAGCCGTTGTAGGCGCCGTAGGTATCCACGGCGCGCATCTGACGCACCATTTCCCGGATGAAATCGGTTTCAAGGAGGGGGCTGGTTTCTACTGTGCTCATGGCAAGACTCCGGGTTGAAAAAGGGAAAGAAGGAAATCACGACACATCCCGGGGCACCCGCTGGCTTCGGCGTCAGCACGAATGCGCCGCGGCGGCCGCCCCGGTCCGGGAAGCGCGTTCGCTGGCGCGGGGGCCATCCAGCCAGTACAGGGAAGAATAGGGTTCGGGATCATGGTGTCGGGACTGCAAGAGATTGGCGAGATCGAACAGGGCCTGCCGCGAACCGCGATAGCCCACCCAGGCGCGGGCATGACCGCCCAGCCAGTCGTATTGGGGAAACCCGGCGCGCAGCAGCGGCAATTCCAGACGCCGCGCCGTCTCCACGCCGTGGGAATTGGTGATGACGAGTTGCGCCGCGCGCTGGCGAGCCAGCCGCTCCAGATCTTCCAGGTCGCCGACGGTAACGGGCGTTTCCATCGCGGCCAGGCTCTCCGAACGCACCGGCGAGACGGCGGCGACGATCTCCGCCCCCATGCCGCGCAGGAAATCGCCGAGCATGAGAAGCAGGTCCGGATCGGCAGCCAAAGCCAGACGGGCGAATCCGAGCATGAAATGGCTGTCCACCATCGCGTCCCGAAGCTGGTCGCGCCAGCGTTCCACCCGAAGCGGCACGGGTTGGTTGGAGAGGCGAGCCAATGTTTGCGTCAGGGCGTCGCAAGCGGCCAGCCCCATGAGGCCGGGAAAGTGGAAATTGGGCACGCCGGTGCGCGCCTGCAAAAGCGCCGCCGCCTTGTCGAGCGATCGGCCGATCACCAGCGTGGCGACGGATTCGCCCATCGCGGCGATGCTCGCGCGCGAACATCCTCCCGAGGTGAGCGCCGAATATTCCGCTTCGGGCAGATGCCCGTCCAGCGAATCGGCAATGTCCGGCAACACCACGGCGGACAGGCCGAACGCCGCCACCCAGTCTTCGATGGCTTCGATATCGCCCGGCGTCAGCATGCTGGAAGCCAGCACGTTCACCTGCCGGGGCCGCCGCCCCGGGTGCCGGGTTTCCGGCGTCAGCGTATCGAGGATAGCTTCCACAGCCAGCGCGAAGCCGGTTTCCAGGCAACCGCTGAAATCGGGCGTATTGACCGGCACCACGGCAACATCGTCATATTCCGCATGCGCGGCGCGAAACGCGCGCAGGACGCGGCGCAGATCGGTTCCCTGGGTTTCCGACAGGCCGGAGCTCAACAGCCCGATGACATCCGGCCGGTTTTTTTCCGACAGCGTCCGCAGCGCCTCGATGAGGCTTTCATCCGCGCCCATGATGGAAGAGACCTGATCCATCGCCGTGGTTTGCAGGGGGATCGGCTCGCGGAAATGCCGCACGAAAAACACTTTGCCAAACGCCGTACACCCCTGCGACCCGTGAATCAGCGGCATGGCCCTTGCCAACCCCAGGAAAGCCAGGGCCGCGCCCAGAGGTTGGCTGGATTTCAAAGGGTTGACACAAAGCGCCTTGGCTTTGGGAGAGGCCACCATGATCGTGCGAGCCTTGCTGATTTCGTTGGCAAACGACCCTACGAAGCAGAAGCCATGCCATGAATCAGCGCATTGTTTTCCCAAAGGTTTTTGCCAACGAGGCTTGTCGTTGACGCGACAATGGGGTAGACCCAACAGTCATGTCACCCGCCGCCATCTGATGGATGTCCTCAGCCGAAAAGCTCGCTATGCGAACCAAGTCGCGCCAGTCGCAGGGTATTGGGATCAGACTTGCGGTAGATCAGCAGCAGGTCAGGCTTGACGTGGCACTCCCGGTAGCCAGCCCAATCGCCGGAAAGATCGTGGTCACGGTAGCGTGCGTCAACGGGCTGGTCGGTAGCAAGTGCGACCAGCACCGACTTGAAGGCGCCATCGAGTGTGGCGCGATGCAGCCCCCTGGACTCACGTTTGTAGTCGCGCTTGAACGCGGAGGATCGGTCAATCGTCCGCATGCAAATCCGCCATCAGATCATCCACACTGGTAAACCGCCTGCCCTTGCCAGCTTCAAGCTCGGCGATGGCCTTCTTCGTGGTGGCGTTGGGCACCTTCACATCAAAGGGCAGCCGACGCTCGTCGGCGATGCGCAGCATCAGCAGGCGGATGGCGTCGGAAATCGACAGGCCCATCGCTTCGAGCGCGCGGGCGGCGCGCTCCTTGGTGTTGGCGTCGATACGGGCGCGGACGTAAGTGTCAGCAATAGTGCTCATGGTAATTCTCCGGGAACGGTTCAGACGCATGCATTGTGGTCACAGTGCGACCTCAATACAAGGAGCCAGAAGTGTCGGAAAACATTTGTTCATCTTTCTTCGTAGCATCCCTTTTCGGGGGGGCATTTCTTTGTCGAAAACCCGACACAAAGCGCCTCCTCCGCGCCAAACCGTTTGCCCCCGGTTCCAGAATGTCGCGCAACGCATTGAATGATCGTTTGTTTATCCCCTGGCATCATGCTTGCTGGGGTCTGATGACCCTGCTTTTTGCGAGACGGCCATGCGACACATGGAACCCGAACCGACACTGGATGAAGCCTTGCGGACGCTCACGGCCGCGGAAGATTTTCTCGATTATTTCGGCGTGCCCCACGAGGAGCGGGTGTTGCGCGTCAACCGCCTGCACATCCTGCAACGTTTTCACGATTACCTCGCCCGTCAGGCGCCACAAATACCCGCGGATGACGCGGCGCGGTTCGCCGCCCACAAACAATGGCTCGCCCGGGCGTATGCGGATTTCGTCGCCTCCGACGCGCTCACGGAAAAAGTCTTCGCCGTATTCCGGAACGCGCCGACGCCAGAAGGCGGCACGTCTTCCTTCGTGCCGCTGGACGAAGTATTCCGCTGATCCCGCGAATGGCGATTCTTTCGGGAGCGACACCATGAGCCAGGCGCCCCGCTGGCAGATCGACGACGAAGTGCGCGTCATCCGCAACGTGCGCAACGATGGCACCTTTCCCGGCGCGGACAGGGGCGGGATGCTCGTCCGGCGCGGCAGCGTCGGCGTCATCCGCGACATCGGCACCTTCTTGCAGGATCAGATCATCTATTCCGTGCATTTCCACGCCGAAAATCGCCTGGTTGGCTGTCGGGAGGAAGAGCTGATCGGTTCCGGCCAGGACTGGACACCCAGCCGTTTTGAATTCCGCGACAAAGTCACGAGCCGCGCCACACTGAAGGTCGCGGGAGAAACGCTGGTGCGGCCGGGCGACACGGGTGAAGTCATCAAGACCGCGCAAGACCCTCCCGGCGGCCCCGCCTGCCATGTCCATTTCGACGCGCTGCCCGGCCGGGTGCTGTTGGTTCCCGAACCCCTGCTGGAATCCGCCGATTCCCCTGTCACGCCCCCGGCGCCCGCCCCATGAACGTCCCGCCCCCACCATTCGTCGCGCTGCCTTACCTGCGCCTGAAGCTGGCTCGAGAGCTTTTCCGGAAACCGCCGCGGGCGCTCCTCATCCCGGAAGCGGCGCGACTGGAAAAGATAGTGGCGCGGCAGGCGCGCATCGAAGCCGCCATCCTCGCCACGCCCGAAGCCGCAAACGTAGTAGTGCCGGCGGCCACGCAAGCCATCCGGCTGGCGGAAATCCGCCGGCGCTACCCGAATCGCCGGGAATACCTCGCCGACATGCGCGAAAACGCCCTGGACGAAGCGGCGCTCCAGACCGCCCTCACCCGCGACCTCGTCATCGAAGCCGTGCTGGAACAAATGGCGGCATCCACCCCGCCGGCCTCCGAACTCGACGCGGAAATTTACTACCACCGGCACCCGGGGGCCTTCGCCCGCCCTGAAACGCGCCGCCTGCGCCACATCCTCGTCACGTTCGATGACGCCGCGCAAAAAGCGACAGCCTCGGCCTTGTTGGCGACGTTGCGAGCGCGGATTCAAAACGTCGCGGACTTCGCCGCCGCAGCAACCAGGCACTCGCAGTGCCCGACGGCGCTGGAAGACGGCGTCATCGGCACGGTCAAGGCGGGCCAGCTCTACCCGGAACTCGAACCCGTCGCCTTCGCGCTCCGCGCGGGCGAAATCTCCCTTCCGCTGGAATCTCCCGTCGGTCTGCACCTGTTGCTGTGCGAAGCCATCCACCCTGCCCTGAACCTCTCATTCGCGGATGCCCGGGAGCGCCTCATTGCCCGCCTGACCGACGAACGCCGCAAGGCGCGGCAACAGGCATGGATCAATGGCTTGTTGAAGCGATAGGACGATAAATGGCGCGGGAAACCCCGCCCGGCAACCGCAACGTCTCCTTGCCGCCGTCCGCGCTTACCAGGCTGGTGAGAAACGCCGAACGAGCGGCGTTGGCCGTGACCGCCGAACGGGGATCATTCCCGTCATGGCTTCGGAACCCCGGTCGCGCCATTCGGAACTTCGATCACGGCCCTCGGAACGCCGATCACGCCCTTCGGAACGCCGATCCGCCCCCCGCCAGCCCCCCGTGCGAAATTCATATATCCCTCCCGCACAATCCCCCCATCCACAAACCGGTCATATCGCCCAACACAAAGCGTTCGGCGTTTCTCACCAGCCTGCTGAACAGGTAGTCCTCCGGGGAAATGAATACCAGGACATCCTCTTCGAGTATCGGCGTTGCTCCCTCCTTGCAGGACTTTCGCGCCCCCCGTCCCGCGCGCGGCAGCCCCGTCCGATCCCGTCCGCGTGCTTCCTGACACACTGTTCCCTTGCTTTTTCTTGTCTTTCGCTTGCCAGTCCATCTATAGCGTCTTTATCATCCGG
>JAIRNL010000122.1 GCA_031258035.1 Azoarcus sp.
CATTGCCCCCGCTTCTCGCATGTTTCCGATAAAATTCCGTCCCTTGCATCCCGCCCCGCAGGCGCAACATCCATGAAATCCGCCGAAATCCGCGAAAAATTCCTGGAATTCTTCGCGTCCAGGGGCCACCGCGTCGTGGCCTCATCCTCGCTCGTCCCGCATGACGACCCGACGCTGCTCTTCACCAATGCGGGCATGAACCAGTTCAAGGACGTTTTCCTCGGCTTCGACAAACGTCCCTACAGCCGCGCCACGACCAGCCAGAAATGCGTGCGCGCGGGGGGCAAGCACAATGACCTCGAAAACGTCGGCTACACCGCCCGCCATCACACGTTTTTCGAGATGCTGGGCAACTTCAGCTTCGGCGACTATTTCAAGCGCGATGCCATTTCGTATGCCTGGGAATTGCTCACCGGGGTTTTCCGGCTGCCGAAGGAGAAGCTCTACGTCACCGTCTATGCCGAAGATGACGAAGCCTACGGCATCTGGACGAAAGAAATCGGCCTCGCGCCGGAGCGCGTCATCCGCATCGGCGACAACAAGGGCGCGCGCTACGCTTCCGACAACTTCTGGATGATGGGCGACACCGGCCCCTGCGGCCCCTGCACCGAAATCTTCTACGACCACGGCCCGGACATCCCCGGCGGCCTGCCCGGCACACCGGAAGAGGATGGCGACCGCTACATCGAAATCTGGAACAACGTCTTCATGCAGTTCAACCGCGACGAAGCGGGCGTCATGCACCCGCTGCCGCGTCCGAGCGTCGACACCGGCATGGGGCTGGAGCGCATTTCCGCCGTGTTGCAGGGCGCGCATTCCAATTACGACATCGACCTCTTCCAGGCTCTCATCCGGGCGGCGGCGCGGGAAACCTCGGATGCGGACATGGCGAGTCCCAGCCTGAAAGTGCTCGCCGACCACATCCGCGCCTGTGCCTTCCTCGTCGCCGACGGCGTGATCCCCGGCAACGAAGGGCGCGGCTACGTCCTGCGCCGCATCATCCGCCGCGCCATTCGCCACGGCTACAAACTCGGCGCGCGGGCGGCGTTCTTCCATCGCCTCGTGCCCGATCTCGTCGCCGAAATGGGCGCCGCCTATCCGGAATTGTCCGCGGGCGAGGGCCGCATCGTGGAAATCCTGAAAACCGAAGAAGAACGCTTCTTCGCCACGATCGAAAACGGGATGGCGATCCTGGAAGCCGAACTTGCCGCGCTGGAAGCAAGACAGATCACCCTCTTCGACGGCGAAACCGCCTTCAAGCTGCACGACACCTATGGCTTTCCGCTCGACCTGACCGCCGACGTCTGCCGTGAGCACGACGTTCAAGTGGATGCCGGCGCGTTCGACGCCGCCATGGCGCGGCAAAAGGAACAGGCGCGGGCGGCGGGCAAATTCAGGATGTCCGCCAATCTCGATTACCGCGGCGCGAACACCACCTTCCACGGTTACGACACGCTGGAAACCGCGGGCAAAATCCTCGCGCTCTACAAGGACGGCGCGCCCGTTGCGCAATTGAACGAAGGCGACCTGGGCGTCGTCGTGCTCGACGACACCCCGTTCTATGCCGAATCCGGCGGCCAGGCCGGCGACCGGGGCGAACTGAAAGGCGCGGGCCTGTTCGCGGTCGAAGACACCCAGAAAATCCAGGCGGCGGTCTTTGGCCATCACGGTATCGTCAAGACGGGAACACTGCGCCTCGGCGACGAAGTCGCGGCCAGCGTCGACGCCGCCGCCCGCGCCGCCACCGCCCGCAACCACTCCGTCACCCACCTGATGCACAAGGCCCTGCGTGAAGTCCTGGGCACGCATGTGCAACAAAAAGGCTCGCAGGTCGACCCCGAAAAAACCCGCTTCGATTTTGCCCACCACGCCCCGCTGACGGCGGCGGAAATCCGCGCGGTGGAAGAGAAAGTCAACGCCGAAATCCTCGCCAACACCGCGACCGAAGCCGTGGTGATGCCGTTGGAAGACGCACAGAAGAGCGGCGCGACGATGCTTTTCGGCGAAAAATACGGCGACAGCGTGCGCGTGCTCACCATTGGCGCCTCGAAGGAATTCTGCGGCGGCACGCACGTCGCCCGCAGCGGCGACATCGGCCTTTTCAAGATCGTGGCCGAGGGGGGCGTTGCCGCCGGCATACGCCGCGTCGAAGCCGTCACCGGCCTGAACGCCCTCCACTACACGCAGACGCAGGAAGGGCGGGTCGCGGACATCGCCGCGCTCCTGAAAGCGCAGCCGGACGATGTCGCCGGGCGGGTAGCCGCCTTGCAGGACAATGCGCGTGCCCTGGAAAAAGAACTCAACCGGCTCAAATCGAAACTCGCGGGCAGCCGGATCGACGAATTGATTGCCCAGGCCGTCGACGTCCGCGGCCTCAAGGTGTTGGCTGCGGCCCTAGACGGGGCGGATGCCGCCGGCTTGCGCGAAGCGGTCGACAAACTCAAGGACAAACTGAACTCCGCCGCCATCGTGCTGGCGAGCGTCAAGGACGGCAAAGTCACCCTGATCGCGGGCGTCACCGCCGATCAGACCGGCAGGATCAAGGCCGGAGAACTGGTGAATTTCGTCGCGCGCCAGGTTGGGGGCAAAGGCGGCGGCAGGGCGGACATGGCGCAGGCGGGGGGAACGGCGCCGGAAAACCTTCCCGCGGCGCTTGCCAGCGTCAAAAGCTGGATCAGCCAGGCGGATCCCAGGAGCGGCCACGCTGAATAAAGGAAGGGCGTGATGAAACTCGACAAGATCATCATCACCCGGCGGGACGCCATCGAGCCAGAGCGCGTGGCGCATGGTGATATTACCTACGACAAGCGCCTTGTCGTGTCCAAGACGGACAATCAGTGCACGGTTGCCTTCATGGAAATTCCCCCGGGCAAATCGGCCTATCCGCGCCACTATCATTTTGATATCACCGAGGTGTTTTATGTCATATC
>JAIRNL010000134.1 GCA_031258035.1 Azoarcus sp.
TCGGCGGGCGGTCGCACTCTGGGCGGCGAGCAATATGCAGCCAGCCTCAATTTTCCGCTTCTGGGGGGGCATATGTTGGTCGGCTACGACAAGGATCGGAGCCGGGGGGATTTCGAGTACACCGATAATGTCGTCAAGCATCTGGACAGGATCGTCTATGGCGACGGTACAACACCGAGAGATCATCATTGGTCTGAAGGCGTCTTCGCAAAACGGAAGCGGCAAAGCAACAGCGTGCAAAAAGAAAACGTACTCCTCAAATGGGAAAACAAAAATTTCGTTTTCAAATACGCGCAAACCGATCTCGATCGTTACATGCCGGAATCCATCTCTCATATTGCGAACTACATCGACCACCAGCAGGATTTGCCCCAGGCGACACCCGGCGAATACAACCCCGAACGCTCCCAGGCGCTCCAGAAACGCGAGGCGCTCGCCGGGTGGCGGGAGAGCTTCGGCAAGCTCGATGCCGCCGTGAATCTCACCTGGCTCAGGAACCGCCAGCACTACAGCAGCGATTGGCTCAAAAGTAAGGGATATAACTCGAGCGCCTTCATGGGCAGCGCGTGGAGCACTTACACCACCACGCGCAAGGGCGTCTCCAGCGATCTTGCCTATCTTGTCAATGAAGGCGGCAGCCATGCCCATTATCTCGAATTCCACGCTGCCTATACCGATGAGCGGCTGGATGCCGACATGAGCTACTTTAAGGCGGGTTCCGGCTTCCTGAGTCAATTCCGCCGCAAAAAACGCGATTTCCAGTTGCAGGATACGGTAACGATAACCCCGCTCGGCAATCTTCAGATCACCCCGCTCATCCGCACTGAAAAACTGGACGGACCTGTTCTCGGCAATGTCTGGAATCCGCTTTCCCACGGGGACGGCGACCTGGAATGGGAGACGACCGGCAGCCTCAGCCTCAAGAAACATTTCGAGAGCGGTTGGCAACTCTACGGCAGCTATGGCAATTACGTCCGCTACCCGAACTTCTACGAGCTTTATGGCAACGGCTTCGGCCTTAGCCGCAAGCACAACGATGCCGGCGAAGTTTTCGTGCTCTACCCGGAGACCGGGCGCACCACCGAGGCGGGCTTTGGTTGGCAGGGGCGTCTTTTTGACAAGACCCGCGCGAATTTTCGCCTGACCTGGTTTCAGCGCAAGACGGAAAACCCCATCGTGCTTTATGCGACGCCGGTCGCCAGCGCCTATGTCAACGGCGGCCCCGCCGTTCATCGCGGGCTGGAGCTGGAAGGCGGCATCGAGTTCGGCAAGCGCGCCGATCTGCAATTCGCCGTTACCCAGCAGGAGGGGCATTTCACTGGCGACTACAGTTACTGGGGCTATCCCGCGTCCAGCAGTACCCCCGAAATCCGCCATCCGGGCCAGACGATCAAGGTGCCCGGCATTCCAGAAATCATTGCGAACGTCCGCTTGAATCTGCACTTCTTCAATAACGACCTGACAACCTTTGTCGAGGCCAATCACATCGGGCGCAATTATCTCGACAACACCGGCTGGGAAAATCCGCTGACGACCGTCAACCTCGGCGGCAGCCTGTATCTGGCCAAGACCGGGCCGGGCAAGGGCGCCCGCCTGTCTTTCGGCATCAACGACGTTTTCAACCGTGGGCCGAAGCAGACGATGGGGGGGCGGTACGCCACGCATACGTATACTTACGGAGGGTGCAGGATTCCCTCGGGGGAATTCCTGTCGGACAATGAATGGGGTCAAAGCCCCGACCATATATGGGGATGTTTAGACGCACAGTTTGGCTTTGACTCACCCGGCTACGGGTATACAAGATTTGTCGACCGGTTCAGTACCAATCCAAACGTGAATTATCCCCGCGAAGGACGTGTGTATTACGTTACATTGGCCTGGACATTCTGACAGGACACAGGTTGTCGCCTCCCGCCTGTTCCAAAGGGAGGCAAAGTTGCAAAGGAGAATATCGTGGCAAGAACTTTTTCCGCCTACAGCGTCTATTGGTACGATACGACGGTGACGCCGCCGGTCGGTCACGGGATGGCCGGACGCATCGTGGACACGGGAAGCGCCATAGGCGCACAGCCTTCCATGCGGACTGGCCTGAACGGCGACCCGAGAATCGAAGGTTTCACCGATGCGGCCAACAATTTACGCATTGCGGTCACCGACCGGGTGGCGAATACGCAGCGCCCCGTGTACATCCACGACGCGACGACCGGCGCGGAAGTCAGCGGCAAATCGCCGCAAAGCTGGCTTGAAGGGAATCTCTACACGCTCGTCAAGCTCAACGGTTATCTTTACGCGATCGACTACGACAACGCGAAGGTGATCGAGATCAATGCGAGCACCTATGCGGCGACCGGCGTCACCTATTCTCTCGCTATCTCCAACCCCGGGTTGATCCCTTCCGGCTACCAGGCTATCGGGCAGGCGCTGATCGTTGCGAATAATGCGCTCTATGGTCTCTTCGCCTTTCCCGACAGCACATGGAGCACTTATGCGAACAGTCTGCTCGTGCGCTTCGATATTTCGGGCAGTGGCACAAGCCGCGCCATTACCGTTGTGGAGAGCAATTCCTATATCGAGAAGAACGCCTTCTCGATTGCTTACGCCAATAGCAACTTCTACATTGCTTCCATTGGCGGAAAGCAGAACCCAAGTGGCAGCGGGAGTTATAACCCGAACTCGAAAATCCAGAGTATCCCGGTTTCTTTCAGCAGCACGACGTCTCCCACGACTGAGATGTCCCCAAGTGGTACTTTCCCATACGAGTTCCGCGACATCAGCTTCAGCAGCACGAAAGCCTATATCCTGGCGGGTGCCTACGATAGCAACTGGCAACTGGAAGGCAAACTGATTTCGGTAGACGCCAGCACCTTCACGAATCCGACGCTCATCGACGGTTTTCCCGCTACCCCAGGCCCGGATGCTACCGCCGTGGGCTATCTCTGGTCTGCCCAATATACGCTGGACAGTAACCGCGTCTGGTTCGCACGCGGCAACGCCATCCGCGTCTACGACGCCAGCAACAACGCTCTCGTCGCCACGCTGACGGTCACGGCGGGAAGCCTGATCGCGCAGGGAGACCTCTACACCAATATCAACGATCTCACCTACGTGGGCGCGGCGGCATCTGTTTCCTTGCGCGGTTACCGCTCGCCCCTGCAACGCGCCAATACGCCTTTCGCGCACGCGGCCCGCGCGCTCACCCGTGGCAGGCCGGAGCTTACCGAGGAAGAGCGGCAACAGATCCTGAGGTCGTAATGGGTTGTTTGCTGTCGTGTTTCCCTGTCGCCGGCGGCATGCCGTTTTCAGGATGGCGCGCCGCCGCGCAAGGGAATAAAGGCAGTCAGTGGTATTTCGGTATTCAGCCGTCCAGGGAGAGTTCCGAGAGCAGCAGGTTCTGGGCGGCGCGGGCGGCGCGGCGCGGGGTTTTGCGGCGGTACTGGCCGTCGGGCAGCATTTCCCAGGCCAGGGTGTTGTCGACGAGATAAAGACGCAAGCCTTCTTTCAATACCCGGCGCTTGATGTGGGCGTCGAGTACGGGAAAGGCGATTTCGATGCGGCGGAAGAAGTTGCGCGGCATCCAGTCGGCGCTCGACAGATAGACGCGGTCTTCGCCATCGGCACGAAAATAGAAAATGCGGTGATGTTCGAGAAACCGGCCGACCAGCGAGCGGACGCGGATGTTTTCCGAAAGTCCGGGTACGCCGGGGCGCAGGGCGCAGGGGCCGCGCACGATGAGATCGATCGCCACGCCGGCGCGCGAGGCGTCGTAGAGCGCCTCGATGGTTTCGGGATCGAGCAGGGCATTGATTTTGGCGATGATGCGCGCCCGCCGTCCGGCGCGGGCGATTTCGGTTTCGCGGGCGATGGCGGCCACGACGTTGGGTTGCAGCGAGAAGGGGGCCTGCCATAGATGGGTGAGGGTGGAGGCGCGGCCCAGGCCGGTGATTTGTTTGAAGAGTTCGGCGACATCCGCGCCGATCCGTTCGTTGCTGGTGAGAAGGCCGAAGTCGGTGTAGAAGCGCGTGGTGCGCGGGTGGTAATTGCCGGTGCCCAGATGGACATAGCGGCGCAGGCTGTCGCCTTCGCGGCGCACGAGCATCAGGAGCTTGGCGTGCACTTTGTAGCCGAAAACGCCATAGAGCACGTGCGCGCCGGCTTCTTCGAGGCGGGTCGCCCATGAGATGTTGGCTTCTTCATCGAAGCGGGCCATCAGTTCGAGCACGACGGTAACTTCCTTGCCTTTCTGCGCCGCGCGCACGAGGTGCTCCATCAGCACGGAGTCCGTGCCGGTGCGATAGACGGTCATCTTGACCGCCACGATCCGCGGGTCGTCGGCGGCGGCTTTCAGGAGTCCGATGACCGGGGTGAAGCTCTGGAAGGGGTGGTGGAGCAGGACATCCCGCCTCCGGAGGACGTCGAATACGTCGCGCTGGCGTTCGAGCGATCCGGGGAGGCCGGGGCGAAAGGGCGGATATTTGAGATCGGGGCGGTCGACCCAGTCGGGGACTTGCATCAGGCGCACGAGGTTGACGATGCCGGGGGTGCTGTAGAGGTCGGCGCGGCCGAGCTTGAAATGCTGGAGGAGGAAGCCGGCCATGTCCTCGGAGCAGTTGTCGGCGACTTCCAGCCGCACGGCGTCGCCGAAATGGCGTTGCTGCAATTCGCCCTTGAGCTGGGCGCGCAAGTCCTTGACTTCTTCTTCGTCGACGAAGAGGTCGGAGTTGCGGGTGACGCGGAATTGGTAGCAGCCGAGGACGTTCATGCCGCTGAACAGTTCGTCGACGTGGGCGTGCAGTACCGAGGAAAGAAAGACGAAGGTGTGGGGGGCCTGCGCCGGATGTTCGGGGAGACGGATGACGCGGGGGAGGACGCGCGGCGCCTGCACGATGGCGGCGCCGGAGTCGCGCCCGAAGGCGTCGCGGCCTTCGAGTTCCACGGCGAAGTTGAGGCTTTTGTTGAGAACGCGCGGAAAGGGGTGGGCGGGGTCGAGCCCGATGGGGGTGAGCACGGGCATGACTTCGCGGCGGAAGTAGTCGTGTATCCACGCGCCCTGTTCGTCGTTCCAGGTGCCCCGGCGCAGGAAGACGATGCCTTCGCGCTCCAGCGCCGGGAGGATGTCGTCGTTGAGGAGGGTGTATTGCTCGGCGATGATGCGGTGGACTTCGGCGCTGAGGCGCGCCATCAGTTCGGCGGGCGGGATGCCGTCGGTGCCGGTGGCGCTGTTGCCGAGGCGGATTTGTTCGCGGATGCCGGAGACGCGGATCTCGAAGAATTCGTCGAGGTTGCTGGAGACGATGCACAGGAAGCGGAGGCGTTCGAGCAGCGGTACCGCCCGGTCGGCGGCCTGGGCGAGGACGCGGCACTGGAATTGGAGCAGCGCCAGTTCGCGGTTGATGAAACGCTCGGCGGCGTGTCGGGGGGGCGGGGCGAGGGGGGACATGTGTTTTTCTCCTGCCGGGACGATCCGCCGATTATCCGGCATTGTCCGCCGTGTAGCGGTCGACGGCCTTTACGGATGTGTCCGGGGTAGTCCGGGGCGTCATGGTAGCGCAAGCCTCCGGGCAGGCGACAGTCCGGCGCAGCACGGGAAATGAAGGGGTTGCGATTCTCGAAATTAATTCTTGAGATGCTATTCTTGCTTGCATACCATCTCGTTGGGGCTTGATAAGAAGAAATGTCCATGCGACCGTCCATTGTGCTCAACATGAAACGAAGCGCCGTCCGCGAAACAGCCGCTCGTTTCCGCGCGGCGAATCCGCGGGTCTTCGGATCGGTGCTGCACGGCACCGACCAGGACGGCAGCGATCTCGATCTGCTGGTCGATGCGTTGCCTGGGGTAACGTTGTTCGATCTGGGCGGTCTGCAAGACGAGCTGGAATCCCTGCTCGGCGTCCGTGTCGATCTGCTGACGCCTGCCGATCTGCCACCGAAGTTTCGGGCGAAGGTGCTCGCGGAGGCGCGGCCAATATGAACGAGGATCGGCTTTCCGATTACCTCGACCACATGCGGCAAGCTGCAACGGATGCTTGCGCCTTTGTGGAAGGGCTGGCCAAAGATGACTTTCTGGAGGACAAGCGTACCCATCAAGCTGTCGTCATGAGTCTCGTCATTATCGGCGAGGCCGCCACGAAAGTGATGGATGGCTACGCCGAATTCACCCAAATGCACACTGAAGTGCCGTGGCGCAGCATGCGTGGCATGCGTAATCGCATCGCCCATGGCTATTTCGACATCAATCTCGACGTGGTGTGGGACACCGTGCAAACGGCGCTGCCGGCACTGTTGCAGCAGTTGTCCGCCATCCATGGCTGGCGGTCGCAAGGGGGGACGCAGGCCAAAGATGACCAGCAGACAGATTGAGCCGGCCAGGAAGTTGTTGGTCGGCGGTGTATCACCCAAGGACGTAGCCGGAAAACCTTGGTCTTTGTTCGGTTGCTTCGGGCAGGCTCGGCCCGGACGGGCGGGAACCGTCCGGCGCCCCTCTGGAAGTGAGTGCGGTCATCTTCAAAAATGAGTGCAGTGATTTTCAGAAATCAGTGCAGTGATTTTTTACAACGGCTGCTGTCATTTTCCATAATGGCATTGACGGAAATTCATCGCATCCCATGACCATGCTCCGATCATGGGTCAGATCACGCCCTTGGCCGATAGTGCGTCGATGTCCGCGCTCTGTATGTCGGTCAGGGTCGAGAGCACTTCCCGCGTATGTTGCCCCAGCGTGGGCGGGGCGGTGCG
>JAIRNL010000158.1 GCA_031258035.1 Azoarcus sp.
GATTGCCATCGTTGGCGGGCGGATTGCCATCCGCCCCGATCGAGCCGATTTCTCTCCAGACCGCTTGACGGGGTAGACGGTATCTACAAGACGGGTGTGCCCAGCGAACAGGCCGCCGCACGGGACGCAATGTCGGGGCAGGCCCCTGTGCCTGCCCTGCCTGGGAATGCCTGATCGCTAATTTTGGTATTTTGAAAACGCCCTTTCAGCGCCGCTCCACTATGTAGAGCATCGCCGCCGCGGCCGCGAGGAACAGCAGGCTGGGCGTGACCGCCGCCAGCAGTGGCGCCCACGCGTTGATGACGCCGAGACTGGAAAACAATCCGTTGAGCAGGTAGAAAGCCACGCCGAGCAATACCCCGAGGAACACCTTGACGCTCACCCCGCCGCTGCGTTCGTGGGTGAATGCGAACGGCAGCGCCAAAGCCAGCATCACCAGGGAAGCAAAGGGGGCAATGAGCTTTTTCCAGAGCGCGATCTCGTAGCGTTCCGCGCTTTGCTGGTTGTTGCGCAGGTGACGGATGTAGGCCCACAAATTGGCTACCGACATCCGTTCCGGCTGCACCATCAGCACGCTCAGTACTTCGGGGGTCAGCGCGGAAAGCCAGATCAGTTCGGGGGGCGAGACCAGCGCGGCGCGTTCGTCGGTGAATTCGGTCTGCACCACGCCGGTGAGACGCCAATGGCCGCCGCCCTCGCCTTCCCTGACATAGGCGCCGTGCGCGGCATCCGCGATCGCGCGCAGCGCGCCGTCCTCGTCAAAGGTGTAGATCCGCACCTGCTCCATGCTGCGATCCGGTCGCAAGGTTTGCACGTTCACCACGCGATGGCCGTCCTTGACCCACAGCCCCGAGCGCAATTGCTGCGAAACCGTGGAGTTGGTCGCGGTGAGCCGCCATTGCTGGGCGGCGCTTTCGGCGGGCGGCGCGATGTATTCGCCAAAAACGAAGGTCAGCACCACCGGCGCGAGACCGATCACGCCCAGCATCCACAGCATCGCCGTGGTCGATAGTCCGGCGGCGCGCATTACCGTGATCTCGGAATGCCGGGCCAGCGTGGTCAGGGCGTAGAGCGAGCCGATCAATACCGCCACCGGCAGCAGTTCGTATACCCGGCCCGGCATGATCATCGCCACATACAAGAGGGCGTGGTGGATCTGATAGCCGTCCTTGCCGATGTTGTCCAGCTCGTTGACGAAGTCGAAAAAGGCGAACAGCCCCAGAAAAGCCACCAGCACCATCAGCGTGGCGCCGTAGATTTCGCGCGCGAGGTAGCCGAGCAGGATGCGTTTCATGGCGCGCGCCGGCGACGCCAGGGGGGCGTTACCGCGAGACGGTGGTAAAAGAGGAGCATCAAAAGCGCGAAAGCCAGCAGATGCGGGGATAGGAGGCCGAGCGAAAACGGTATGCGTCCCTGCGACACCCAGGACTGGCACACGAGGATGGCGTTGTTGTAGATCAGATAGATGAAGACCGCCAGCAGGAGGTTGTTGGTGCGTCCGGCGCGCGGGTTGACGAAAGAAAGGGGAATCGCCAGCAGCGCCAGGAACAGCGCGGCCAGCGGGGTGCTGATGCGAACGCTCAGTTCGCCGAACGCGCGCCTGTCTGGTTCCCTGAGCAGTTCCGGCATCGACTTCGCGCGCGTCTTGGAAGACGGGCCGGCGCTCTGCTGGTTCGATTCGATCCGCAATTGATAGCGGTCGAAAGCCATCACCCGGTATTCGGGCGTGCCGGGACGGCCATCGTAGCGGTGGCCCTGTTCGAGCACCACGTAGCGATTGCCGTCCTCGTCGGTGTGGAGCGATCCCTGGGAGGCCGCGACCACGGTGAGGCGGTCGTCTTTTTCCTCGCTCACGAAGACGTTTCTCACTTTGCCATCGTCGCCCGCCCCGATCTCGACGAAAAATACCCGCCGCGCCCCAGTGGATTCGCGGAACACGCCGGGGGCAATGCGTTGGGTGTCGTCCCGGCTTTCCAGTTGAACGCGGTATTCGGCGCTTTTCTGGTTCGCCCAGGGGCCGAGGAACATGGTCAGGCCACCGATCACCAGCACCAGCGGGAGCGCGAATCGCAATACCGGCGCGACCCAGGCCGTGAGCGGCATGCCGGCGGAAAACCAGACCACCATTTCGGAATCGCGGTAGCCGCGCGACAGCGACAACAAGACGCCGAGAAACACGGTCAAGGTCAGTACGATGGGCAAATCCGTCAGCGAACCGAAGCCGATCAGCGCCAGTACCGCGTCGGCCGGCACCCTCCCCCCGGCAGCCTGCCCGAGCAGGCGGATGAGCACGATCGTGACCAGTACCGCGAACAATACGATAAATACCGCCCCGGCCGCATGAGTGAATTCCCGTTGCAGGGCGCGGCGGAAGATCATTGTTCGATAACCGGATGAAAGTTCAGGGGAAAAGCGGTAGTGCTCTTTGACGGACGCTACTGGAACGGGACATAATTGCTGCCTGTTTCCGCTTGGCGCACCCGACATGTCGACGGTTTTTGCGTCAGCGCGTTTTCGTTTTCCGTGGAGCAAAGCCGGTGGAATTTACCATAAAGACCGCGTCCCCCGAGAGATTCCGCACCGGTCTGCTCATCCTGGGCGCTTTTGTCGGCGCCCCTCTCCCCGCAACCAGCCGCGCCGTGGACGAGGCGAGCCAGGGCCGGCTCTCCCGCCTGGTCTCCGATGGCGAACTCGGCGACAAGGCCGGCGCCACCGTGCTTTTGCACGGACTCGCGGGCGTTGCCGCCGACCGGGTGCTGCTGGTGAGTTTCGGCAAGGCCGATTCGTTCGGCGACAAATCCTGGCGCGACGCTTTCGCCGCCATCGGCAAGGCTTTGACGACAACGGTGGCAAAAGACGCCGCCATCGCGCTCGACGAGGCGGAAATACCGCCGGGGCGCGACGCCGTCTGGGCGCTGCGGCAGGCGAGCCGCATCGTCGCCGACGGCGCCTACCTTTTCGAGCCCGCCAGCGCCGAAAAGAAACACAAGAAAAAGCGCGGCCCCAACAAGGTCGCGTTTATCGTTCCCGCCGCCGTCGACGAAACGCAGGAAGAGGCGCTGCGGCAGGGCCGGGCCATCGCGGAAGGCATGGCGCTGGCCAAAGACCTCGGCAACCTCGGCGCCAATGTCTGCACTCCCGCCCATCTCGCCGATACGGCGCGCGGCCTGGGCAGGCAATACAAGTTCGAGGTCGAGATCCTGGCGCGCGACGACATGGAAAAGCTCGGCATGGGCGCCTTCCTCGCGGTCGCCCGCGGCGCCAGGCAGGAACCGCGTTTCATCGTCATGCACTACCACGGCGGCAAACCGGGCAAAGGCAAGGGCGGCAAGGCGAAATCGCCGCCGGTGGCGCTGGTCGGCAAGGGCATCACGTTCGACGCCGGCGGCATTTCGCTCAAGCCAGGCGCCGAGATGGACGAGATGAAGTACGACATGTGCGGCGGCGCCAGCGTCATCGGTCTCTTCAAGGCCATCGCGGCCATGGCGCTGCCGCTCGATGTGATCGGCATCGTCCCGGCCGCCGAGAACATGCCCGGCGGCAACGCCAGCCGCCCCGGCGACGTGGTGCGCTCGCTGTCGGGCCAGACCATCGAGATTCTCAACACCGACGCGGAAGGTCGGCTCATTTTGTGCGATGCGCTCACTTACGCCGAGCGTTTCAAGCCCGCCTGCGTCATTGACATCGCCACCCTCACGGGCGCTTGCATCGTCGCCCTGGGCAAGATTCCGAGCGGCCTTTTCGCCAATGACGACGAGCTTGCCGAGGCGTTGACGCAGTGCGGCATCGACGCCGGCGACCGCGTCTGGCGCCTGCCGCTGTGGGAGGAATACCAGGATCTGCTCAAGAGCAATTTTGCCGACATGGCCAACATCGGCGGCCGGAACGGCGGCGCCATCACGGCGGCGGCCTTCCTGTCGCGTTTCGCCTCGGCGTACAAATGGGCGCACCTCGATATTGCCGGCACCGCCTGGCTGTCGGGCGAAGCCAAAGGCTCCACGGGCCGGCCGTTGCCGCTGCTTGCCGAATTCCTGCTCGCGCGCGCCGCGGCGCGCAAGCACTACTGACTTGTCGGGGCGGCACCGTGACGAGCGTCCAGTTCTACCACAATACCGACAACCCGCTCGCGCTGGCTTGCGAACTGATCGGCAAGGCGCACCGCGGCGGGCGGCGGGCGGTCGTCCTCAGCCCGGATGCCGCCCTGGCCCAGCAGCTCGACCGCCAGCTATGGACGAACGAGCCGGGGAACTTCATCCCCCATGTGATGAGTACCTCGCCGCTGGCGCCGGAAACGCCGATACTCATCGGCATCGCTGGTGAAACGCAATGGCCGCACACCGACTTGCTTTTCAATCTCGCCGCCGACGTTCCCGCCGCCTGCGAGCGTTTTCGCACGGTGATCGAAATCATCGGGCGCGGCGAGGCCGAACGCGCGCCGGCCCGCGCGCGCTGGATGTATTACAAACAACAACAATTTCCCCTCAAGGCGTTCGATTCCGAGCGTAGGATCGCCCTATGATTACCCGCCCCCCTCCGCCCAGCCCCCATCTTGGCGAAACCGAGCTGGACGTTGCCAGCACCCTGATCAACGAAGCCAACGCCCTGCTGCGCCTGCATGGCGAAGATCCCCACAATGACGGTACCGGCGACGATCTGCCGGTCCTGACCGAAGTCATCTTCGACCTCGGCGAACCCGCAGCGCCTCCCGCCGCCCCGGAGACGCCCGCCGCCCGCAGCGCAACGCCGCCGCCGAAGCCGCCCTCCCCCGCCGTGCCGCGCGTTCCACCCGCCCCACCTCCCCCGCGCCCGACCGCGCCGCCGAAACCGCAACTTGTGGCGCAGCCAGCCAGGGCAGAACCGCCCCCACCCCCGCCACGCACCTCGCCCACCGCCACGCTGACGCACCCGGTCGCGCCGCCGCCGCCAAAACCGCCAGCCGCGCCGCCACAGGCCGGGCTGGCTGCGCGCGCGCCCGCGCAACGAATTCCGCCCGCTGCCGTCCCGCCCCCGCGCCCGGTCGCGCCGTCGCAAGTCGGACTGGCATCGCGCACCCCCGCGCCGCAAGCCGGACTGGCATCGCAGACGCCGCAAATCCGGGCCACTTTCACCGTCGCCGCCTGGAATCGAATAGCTGACTTGCCATCAGCAGCCTGCGCGAAGCCGTTCCACGTGACGCGGTATCCCTGGCTTAGGTGACTGAGCTGCGAGACGCCGGGCCGTAAGAC
>JAIRNL010000165.1 GCA_031258035.1 Azoarcus sp.
AGCCGGCAACCACGCTGTAATACGACAGAATCATCAGCGCGCCGAGCATTCCCACCCAGCCCAGCAGCGCCCAGAACGATGAATTGCCCGTTTCCTCCGCCGTGTTCAACATCGCCTGCGCCGGGTTGCCCCGCCCGCGCCGCCCGATGAGGATTTCCGCCATCAGGAGCGGCAAGCCGATCAGCGCGACACAGAACAGATACACCAGCACGAAGGCGCTGCCGCCGCTCGAACCCGCGAGATAGGAAAACTTCCAGATGTTGCCCAACCCCACAGCGGAGCCGATGGTGACGAGGATGAAGGCCCAGCGGCTGCTCCAGGTAGAGCGGGACGCAACGTGGCTCATAAAGAAATCCTGCGGATCGGGTTGGCAGAACGACAAAGCCGACACGATACCGCATGTCGCGGGTTTCCAGGCCGATACGTCAGGCCGCGACGCCACGACGCCCGGGGCGGCAGTCGGTGACGGGGCCTTCCTGGGGTAGAATTTCGCCTTTGCGCATCCGCCACCCGCCCCATGGAATTCATCGCCCAATTCATCGACATCATCCTGCATCTGGACAAACACTTGGCGTATCTGGCTGCGCAGTATGGCGTGTGGATTTATGCGATCTTGTTCGCCATCATTTTCGCGGAAACCGGGCTCGTCGTGACGCCTTTCCTGCCGGGGGATTCGCTGTTGTTCGTGGCGGGCGCGCTGGCTGCGCTGGGCGAGGCGGAAAGCGGCGGCGGCATGAATATCGCATGGCTGCTGACGGCGGTGTCGGTGGCGGCAATCCTGGGCAACATGGTGAATTACCAGATCGGGCGCTATTTCGGCCCCAGAGTGTTCCAATGGGAAGACTCCCGGCTTTTCAACAAGAAGGCGCTCCTGAAAACACAGGCGTTCTACGAGCGGCATGGCGGTAAAACCCTGGTCATCTCGCGCTTCCTGCCGATTTTCCGCACCTTCGCGCCCTTCGTGGCGGGCATCGGCGCAATGAATTACCCCCGCTTTTTCCTGTTCAACCTGGCTGGCGGCCTGGGGTGGTGCCTGACGCTCACGCTGGCTGGATACTGGTTCGGCAACCTGCCGTGGGTGCGACAGAACCTTTCCCTGCTGATCGTGGGCATCATCGTCGTCTCCCTGCTGCCGATGCTGGTCGCCTACCTGACCCGGGACAAGGCATCCGGCGCGGCCTGAGGCGCGCGAGACTCCCGATCCCGCAACACCGCCGCAGCGAGGGCGCATCGCCCGTGTCCGTCATCCTCGAATTCCAGAACGTCTCGAAACACTACCGTGTCGGCGGGCAGGACGTGCCGGCGCTCCGCGATGTCGATCTGAAAGTGAATACCGGCGAAGTATTCGGCATCGTCGGGCGCTCGGGTGCGGGGAAATCGACGCTGATTCGTCTCGTCAATGCGCTGGAGCGGCCGGACGGCGGCAAGGTGCTGGTCGACGGGGCGGATGTGACCGCCATGAGCGGCACAGCCTTGCGGTCGTTGCGCCAGAAAATCGGCATGATCTTCCAGCACTTCAACCTGCTCTCATCCAGGACGGTGACGCAGAACATCGCGTTTCCCCTTCGGATCGCCGGGCAGACGGACAATGCCGGCATCCGGCGTCGCGTGGCGGCCCTGATCGACCGGGTGGGACTGAACGAACACGCCCACAAATACCCGGCGCAGCTCTCCGGCGGCCAGAAGCAGCGTGTCGGCATCGCGCGGGCATTGGCAACCGGGCCGCGCATCCTTTTGTGCGACGAAGCCACCTCGGCGCTCGACCCGCAAACAACGCAATCGGTGCTGCGCCTCCTGAACGAAATCAATCGGGAACTGGAACTCACCATTGTGCTGATCACGCACGAAATGCAGGTGATCCGCACCCTGTGCGATCGCGTCGCCGTGCTCGACGCGGGAGCGATCGTCGAAACGGGCAAAGTCGCCGACGTCTTCCTGCATCCCGTGCATCCGGTATCGCGCCGTTTCGTGTCCGAATCCGGGGATCTCGATGAAGCGCACCTGCGCGCCGCGTTCGACCATGTCGCGGGCCGTCTGGTACGGCTGACCTTTCGTGGCGACGCCGTCTATGAGCCCATGCTCGGCAAGGTCGCGCGCGAATACGGCGTCGACTTCTGCATCGTTTCCGGGCATATCGACCGGATCGGAAATACACCCTGCGGCCAGATGGTCATGGGTTTGACCGGCACGCGCGTAGACGACGCCCTGGCGCAAATCCGCCGCGAAGGGGTAACTGTCGAGGCGCTGCGCTGATGGATTTCGTCGCCAATATCCCGTGGGCCGAAATTGGCGAGGCATCGCTCGATACCTTGCTGATGCTCGGCATCTCGATGTCGTTCACCCTGGTTCTCGGCCTGCCGCTCGGCATCCTGCTGTTCCTGACCGGCAGGCGGCAATTGCTGGAACACATGGCCTTCTACAATGTCCTGTCGTTCGCCGTCAATATCCTGCGCTCGGTGCCGTTCATCATCCTCTTGATCCTGATGATGCCGCTCACGGAAATCATTGCCGGCACCTCGCTCGGCGTACAGGGATCCATTCCGCCGCTCGTGGCGGGCGCGGCGCCGTTTTTCGCCCGGCTCGTCGAGACGGCGCTGCGCGAGGTCGACCGCGGCATCATCGAAGCGACGCAGGCCATGGGCGCGACCACGCGACAAATCGTCCTGGGCGCGCTGATTCCGGAAGCGCTGCCCGGCATCGCCGCCGCCGTGACCGTGACCGCGATCGCCCTGGTGTCCTATACAGCGATGTCCGGCATCATCGGCGGCGGCGGACTGGGCGACCTGGCCATCCGCTACGGCTATCATCGCCACCAGAATGATGTCATGGCAATTACGGTCATTCTCCTGCTGCTTCTCGTGCAGACATTGCAAATGTCCGGTGATAAGCTGGTACTGCGCTTTACCCGCCGCTGAAATCCCGCCCGGGAGTTGAACATGAAATTCCTGAATAAGCTTATGCTGTTCCTTGCGCTTGTCCCGACCTTCCCCTCGCTGGCGATGGCGGAAGAGCTGCGTATCGGCGCCACACCCGTGCCACATGCCGAAATTCTCGAATCCATCAAACCGGCGCTCGCAAAACAGGGCGTGACGCTCGACATAAAGGTATTCACCGACTATGTGCAGCCCAATCTGCAAGTCGCGCAAAAGAAGTTGGATGCCAATTTTTTCCAGCACCGGCCCTATCTCGATGAATTCAACAACCGCCGGGGAACGGCGCTGGTAAATGTCGCCGGCGTGCACATCGAACCTTTCGGCGCCTACTCGAAGAAAGTCAAGAAACTCGACGACCTCGCCGAAGGCGCGACGGTCGCCCTTCCCAACAACGCGACCAACGGCGGGCGGGCACTGCTGCTCCTGGCTGCGCACAAGGCGATCCAGCTCAGGGAGGCTGCCGGCATCACCGCGACCGTGCGCGACATCGTCTCGAACCCCAAAAAGCTCA
>JAIRNL010000250.1 GCA_031258035.1 Azoarcus sp.
AGCCTGGGCTGCGCCGGCAAAGCCAAATCCCAGCGCCATGGCGGCGACAAGTTTGGAGAAGGGTTTCATTTTTGCATTCCTCATGAGTTGTTGTGAACATTCGGCAGTGCACAATTTCGTAACATGCTCGCGCCGCTGCCGATAACGGCTACGTTAGCAAATCCCGTGCCACATATGTATTTTAATGATTTTACAGGATTTTTCAAGATAAGACTTCGGCCCATCTGAAGGCAGTCAAAGAAATCGACATTCCGGGCCCGTGGTATTTCGGTAAACCACAATAAAATAAGCAAAAGGCATCCTCTCCCATTAATCAATACAACGTACAAGCAATTGAATCCATCATTTTCCTGCAAATAAGGGGAGTGTATACTGTTGATTTTCAACGGATAAAATAGGCGCGTTTATCATTGTGCATTCTATATAAACGCAAATCCGCTGCGGAAAGGCGTGTAAAGATTTTTGACATCAATGCCTTTTCTCACACCCCTGAACGCGCACGTCTACGTGATATTACCAATTCACAACACGACTGAAAGCGCCCGTAAAGCCAATGCTGTCAGAAAAAATTGGCGGGCAGCTTTTCTCCAGGGACGATCACAGCGCCAGCGTATTACTCGAGCCAGGGCGCCCGGCTTTGCGCGCGCAGCCCCCGTTTCCCGCGCGGTTCGACTACCGGGCCGGCTGGCGCGCGCGCTCAGGCGACATCCGCGACACGGTCGCGCCCGCCGTCGTGGCGCGACAACATCTCCAGCAGATCGCCGCGTTCCGGCGGGCGCTTGGCGGCGGCGACGAACCGCCGCACGGCGGCCACCAGCTTTTTCGCCGCCGCCTCGTCGAGCAGGATGCCCATTTCGGCATACACGGCGAGCACCGCGCGATGCCCGGAATGCTTGCCGAGCACGATGCGATGCCGCCGCCCGACTTCCGCCGGGTCGAATCCCTGGTAATTGCGCGGGTCTTTCAGGAGACCGTCGACGTGGATGCCCGCCTCGTGCGTGAAAGCCCCGCGCCCGACGATGCTTTTCTGCCACGGCACCGGTCTCCCCGAAGCGTTGGCGACAGCCTCCGACAACGGCGGAAAGCCCCTGAGATCGACGCCGGTGCTGCCGCCATGGAACTTCTCCACCCCCATCACCACTTCTTCGAGCGGTGCGTTGCCGGCGCGCTCGCCGAGGCCGTTCACCGTGGTATTCACGTGCGTGGCGCCGGCGCGAACGGCAGCCAGCGTGTTGGCGGTCGCCAGGCCCAGGTCGTCGTGGGCGTGCATCTCGATAGCCAGCCCCGAGGCGGCGACGAGCCTGGAGATGACATCGTGCAGGCGGAAAGGCTCCATGACGCCGAGCGTATCGGCATAGCGCAGCCTCGATGCGCCCGCCCTCGCCGCGACCTCCGCGATGGCGAGCAGGAAATCGGTGTCGGCGCGCGAAGCGTCCTCGCAACCGATGCACACCTCCAGCCCCAGGTCGCGCCCCCGCGCGATGAAGCGCGGCAGCGTGGCAAGCAACCAGTTTTTGTCCTTTTTCAGCTTGCGGGCGAGATGCTGCCCGGAAGCGGGCACTGAAATATCCACCCGCCGCGCGCCAAGCCCGGCACAGGCGGCGAGGTCGTCCGGGTGCATGCGGCACCAGACCATCAGTTCGGCGGCAAGGCCGAGCGCGGCCACGGCGCGGATGCCCTCGCACTCCTCCGCCCCCATCGCGGGAATGCCGACCTCCAGCTCCGGCACGCCGATGGCGTCCAGCCCGCGCGCGATGGCGAGCTTTTCAGCAAGCGAAAAGGCCACCCCGGCGGATTGTTCACCGTCGCGCAACGTGGTGTCGTTGATGATGACGCGGGGCATGGCTTGCCACCCTGTGACCGGAGACAGCCGGATCTAGCAAGAAGCACGCCACCAGACAAAGCCCGTTCATCCCCCAGCCAGGCGCCGCCCTTTGTTGCGAAAGCGACAAGACAATGCAACAAAACGGCACGATCCCCGCCCCATGCGCCGGCCGGATTTGTCGCGCTTCCCACACCGCCCCGCGCGAAGGCGGCATCCATCTCGTTGTTTTTCATGCATCCCTCTCCTTGCCTTTCATGAACGCCCCTTGCCTGGCATATACATTGCTACATCCGCCATGCGTACCCCCCCCCAATAGACGGAGCATAAAAACCATGATTACCCTCACCCCCAGCGCCGTGGAAGCCATCCATCGTTTCATGCGCGGCGCGGAGACGCCGATAGCCGGGTTGCGCCTGCTGGTGCAAGGCGGCGGCTGTTCCGGCCTGCAATACAGGATGCGGCTCGAAACAGAGAAAGAAGCCGACGACGCCGAAATCGAAGTCGACGGCATCCGCCTCTTCGTCGATCCGTTCAGCCTGCCGATGATCGACGAAATAAAGATCGACTTCATCGACAACCTCGCCCAGCCGGGTTTCCGGTTCGACAATCCCAACGCCAGCGCGCGCTGTTCCTGCGGGCAATCGCAACCGCTTCGGTCTGAGGAGCGCCATCATGTGGGAATACTCTGAAAAAGTCCGCGAGCACTTCTTCCACCCGCGCAACTCCGGGCCATTGGAAAAAGCGAACGGCGTCGGCGACGTCGGCTCCATCCAGTGCGGCGACGCCCTGCGGCTGATGCTCCGGATCAACCCCGACACCGACGTCATCGAAGAAGCGAAATTCCAGACTTTCGGCTGCGGCTCGGCCATCGCCTCGTCGTCGGCGCTCACCGAAATCGTCAAGGGCATGCCGCTGGACGAGGCGCTCGCCGTCTCCAACCAGGACATCGCCGACTACCTCGACGGACTGCCGCCCGAGAAAATGCACTGCTCGGTCATGGGACGCGAGGCGCTACAGGCCGCCATCGCCAACTACCGCGGCGAAACCTGGCGGGACGAACACGAAGAAGGCGCCCTCGTCTGCAAATGCTTCGCGGTGGACGCGGTACTGATCGAAGACGTCATCAAGGCCAACAACCTCCACACGGTAGAAGAAGTCACCTTCTACACCAAGGCGGGCGGCGGTTGCGCCTCCTGCCACGAAAGCATCGAAGAGATCCTGGCCAACGTGAAAGCCGGACGCCCCGGCCCCGGCGAAGCGTCGCCGCCGATGAAACCCATCGACCCCAGGCCCGCCGCCGCGCCGCGCCTCACCCTGGTGCAACGCATCCACAAGATCGAAGAAGTGCTCGAAGAAGTCCGCCCCGCCCTGATACGCGACCGTGGCGACGTGGAACTCGTCGAAGTACAGGGCCGCAACATCTACGTGAACCTCAAGGGCGCCTGTACCGGCTGCATGATGGAAGCCGCCACGCTCGGCGGCATCCAGCAGAAAATGATCGAGACACTGGGCGAACTGGTGCAAGTGCTTCCGGCCTCGTACATGCCGGCGACGGAAACCTGACAGAGGCGCCGCGACATGACCCCCATCTACCTCGACAACAACGCCACCACGCGCGTCGATCCCGCCGCGGTCGAAGCGATGCTGCCCTTTTTCACCGAGCACTTCGGCAACCCCTCCTCGATCCACGCCTTCGGCGCGAACGTGGGCACGGCGCTGAAAGAAGCGCGCCAGAAAATCCAGGCCCTGCTCGGCGCGCAACACGACTCGGAAATCGTCTTCACCTCCTGCGGCACCGAATCCGACGCCACCGCCATCCTCTCCGCCCTGCGCGCGCAACCGGAAAAAAACACCGTCATCACCACCGCGGTCGAACACCCGGCCATCCTGAACCTGTGCGACTGGCTGGAAAAAGAAGGCTACATCGTCCACAAACTCCGGGTAGACCGGAAAGGCCGGCTCGATCTCGACGAATACCGGGCGCTCCTGACCCCCAACGTCGCCATTGCCTCGGTGATGTGGGCGAACAACGAAACCGGCGTCCTCTTCCCGGTGGAAGCGATGGCCGAAATCGCCGCCGCGCGGGGCACCATATTCCACACCGACGCCGTGCAGGCGGTCGGCAAAGTGCCGATGGATCTGAAGCGCACGAAAATCGACATGCTTTCGCTCTCCGGCCACAAGCTGCACGCGCCCAAGGGCATCGGCGTACTCTACCTGCGGCGCGGCTGCCGCTTCCGACCGCTGTTGCGCGGCGGGCACCAGGAACGGGGACGGCGCGCGGGCACGGAAAACGCCCCCGCCATCGTCGCGCTCGGCAAAGCCGCCGAACTGGCCCAAGCGCATCTCGATTTCGAGAACACCGCGGTGCGGCGGCTGCGCGACAAACTGGAACAAGCCATCCTGTCGCAAGTTCCGCACGCCTTTTCCGCCGGCGACACCGCCAACCGGCTGCCAAACACCAGCAATATCGCGTTCGAGTACGTCGAAGGCGAAGCGATCCTCCTGCTGCTCAACAAACAGGGCATCGCCGCCAGTTCCGGCTCCGCCTGCACCTCCGGCTCGCTCGAACCCTCGCACGTCATGCGCGCCATGGGCATTCCCTACACCGCCGCGCACGGCACCATCCGCTTTTCGCTCTCGCGCGACACGACGGAAGAAGAAATCGACCGCGTCATCGCCGCCGTGCCGCCGATCATCGCGCGGCTGCGCGAACTGTCGCCCTACTGGAACAAGGACGGCCCCGTGGAAAATCCGGCGCAGGCGTTCGCGCCGGCCTATGCATGAAAAATGCCGCCCCGCTGGGCGTACCCCGGCGCTTTCGCGACATTTAAAAGGCGGCGCGTATGCGCCCCTGACTGTCATTCCGCGCGAAGTCGCGGAATCCACACGCCGCATGGATTCCGCGACTTCGCGCGGAATGACATGGGTTTACTCTCGAATTCCGTGCCGCAATAACAGCAAAGACTCAACCCTGGGCCCGCGCCGCGCCCAGGCGGGCGCTGGCTTGCGCCCATGCCTTGCAGGCCTCATAAGTCGACTGCGCGATGCCGGGGATTTCCTCATACCCCCCCGGCAGGCGATCTTCCACCAGATCATGCAACTGTCCCGCCCATTCGGAAGCGATGCGTTTCAGCGTTTTCACCTCCTTGTCGAGAGCCTTCAATTCCTCTTCGCTCATGGCACACCTTCTCGAAGAAATTACCCAACCTGGAAGCCGTGGCCCCGGCCGCAACCATCGAGCGGAAAATCCAGCCCCGTCCCGGCAGACCTCAAACCGCCCGCCCCGACAGGCGGTCGCCGGTTTCCCGCTGCCCGGAGGCCGTCGCGGAGAGCGGAGAAAGAGAAACCAGCGCGCCGCCACGAGCACCGTCCGCGGCGCGGAACAGGCGGCGGCCGAGAGGCCGAACCAGAAACAGAGCCAGCACGAAAGCGCCCAGGGCAAAAAGTGCCGCCGCCCCGTCGCCCCCGAAAACCCCCTGCCCGAGCGATGCCCCCAGCAAGGCGAACAGGACGGGAAAGCCGTAGCCCAGCAGGGCGAGACGGGAAACGGACGCTTCCGGCAGGACGAAAGCGACGCGCGCGCCGACACCAAGACCGGGCGGCGCCTCCAGCGTGAATTCCTCGGCGTGCTTTCTCATCGCGCCCCAACGCCCGACGCCGCAGCCAGCCCTGTGCGCGCAACCGCAACAACCGCCGACGGCGGCGGCATC
>JAIRNL010000265.1 GCA_031258035.1 Azoarcus sp.
GCGGGGTCAGAACAGGCGGAAGGCGGCGATTGCCACCAGGGTCGGCAGGGTCGCGGCGGCGAGCAGGCCGAGCGGATTCACGGCGCCGCCCCTGAAATAGCCTTGCAGGATAGCCAGCCCCGCGGGGTTGGGGGCGTTGGCGATGACGGTGAGTCCGCCGCCCGTGACCGCGCCCGTCACCAGCGCGTACTTGAATTCGTCCGAAAGCCCTTCCACCAGCGAGCCCAGGTAGGTGAGGGCGGCGTTGTCGGTGACGGCGGTCAGCGCCGTGGCGCCGTAATACACGGTGGAAACGTCCATTTGCGACAGCAGCGGCTGCAACCACCATGATTGCTGGCCGCCGAGCGTCACCAGTCCGCCCAGGAAGCAACTGACCATCAGCCCTTCGCGCAGGATCAGGCGTTCCTGGAAGCGGGGGTAGGCATGGGCGAATGCCATGAATACCAGCAGGACGCCGATGAAAACGTGGGGGTGGTGGGCGAAGAGCACGATCAGGAACAGGAATGCCAGGTGCAGGCCGATGACCAGCCAGGGCGCGCTGCCCTGGTCGCGGTGGTCGGGCAGCGTGAAGCGGGCCAGTTCTTTCCGGAAAAGCAGGGTGATGGCCGCCGCGTTGGCGAGTACGGCCAGGGCGCTGCGCCAGCCGATGTGGGTGAGCATGAAGTGCGTGTCCCAGTGCCATTTCGCCGCCACCATCAGTACCGGCGGGGCCGCGAAATTGGTGAGCGTGCCGCCGATGGAGATGTTCACGAACAGGACGCCGAGGGTGGCGTACATCAGGCGCGGGGACATGTTTCCGCGGTAATAGGCATCTTTCAGGATCAGCGCGGCCAGCGCCATGGCGGCCGGCTCGGTGATGAAGGAGGACAGCAGCGGCACCACGGTGAGGACGGCGAAGTAGAAGGCGGTCGGGCGCGAGGCCGGCAGCAGGCGCGAGACCTGCCGCACGATGGCGGAGGCGAAGATGATCACCGGCCTGCTTGCCGCCACGATCATGATCGCCAGCACGAACAGCGGTTCGGTGTAGTCGCGGCCTTCCAGGTATTTCGTGATCGCCTCGACGGCGCCGCCTTCTTCCCTGGTGGCGGTGAGCGCGATGAAAAGAAGCAGGATGCCGGCCCAGAACCCGAAGACGAATTCCACTTCGGCGAAGAGTTCCCACAGGCCCGCGTGCGCGGGGTGCTTTTCAGCCAGGCGCGAGAAAAAACCAACGAGAAAGGTGTGCAGGATGGCAATGGCGAACAGGATGGCGCCGATTGCCTGGATGGTCGTTGGAGTCATGGCCGGGAGGGAGGCGAGGGAACGGGAAGGCGGAAACCCGCGGATCGGCCCATGGATGGAGAGCAGGGCCGCGCCGCCGTGGTTCGTCCAGGGACGGTGGGGGATTATACGCACGGGCTGGCATGTCGGGAACCTGCTAGAATCCACCCTTTTTCGCAATGCGCGAGGAGTGAGGCCATGGCCATTGAACGAACCCTTTCCATCATCAAGCCGGATGCCGTCGCCAGGAATGTGATCGGCAAGATCTACCAACGTTTCGAGGATGCCGGTCTCAGGATCGTTGCTTCCCGCATGGCGCACCTTTCCGCGCGCGAGGCGGGCGAGTTCTACGCGGTGCACCGCGAGCGTCCGTTCTTCAAGGATCTGGTGGCGTTCATGACCTCCGGCCCGGTGATGGTGCAGGTGCTCGAAGGCGAAAACGCCATCGCCAGGAACCGCGAACTGATGGGGGCCACCGACCCGAAGAAGGCCGCCCCCGGCACCATCCGCGCCGATTTTGCCGAGTCGATCGACGCCAACGCGGTACATGGGTCGGATGCGCCCGACACCGCGGCAGTGGAAGTGGCTTTCTTTTTCCCGGGTATCGACATTCATCGTCGCTGACCCGGTGCGCCCCGTGGCCGCCGCCATGCCCAATCTGCTCGATTACGATCTTGCCGGCCTGGCTGCCTGGTTCGCCGGGCTGGGCGAAAAGCCGTTTCGCGCCCGCCAGGTGATGCGCTGGATACACCGCGAGGGGTGCGACGATTTCGAGGCGATGACCGATGTCGCCAAATCCTTGCGGGCAAAGCTCGGGGAGCGGGCGGAGATCCGCTCGCCCGTGCTGTTGCGGGATGCCGTCTCCAGCGACGGCACGCGCAAATGGCTGTTCGATGTCGGGGGCGCCAATGCGGTGGAGACGGTATTCATTCCGGCGTCCGGGCGCGGCACGTTGTGCGTGTCGTCGCAGGCCGGCTGTGCGCTCGACTGTGCTTTTTGCGCTACTGGCAAGCAGGGATTCAATCGTAATCTCGACGCGGGCGAGATCGTCGGCCAGTTGTGGCTGGCCAACAGGTTGCTCGGCGCGGTGCCCGGCGCGGAAGACGGCGGACGTGTCGTCGACAATGTCGTGTTGATGGGAATGGGGGAGCCGTTGGCCAATTTCGACAACGTCGTCACCGCTTTGCGGGTAATGCTGGACGACCATGCTTACGGCTTGTCGCGTCGGCGGGTGACGGTGTCGACGGCGGGCGTGACCCCGGCGATCGACCGTTTGCGCGATGAATGTCCGGTGGCGCTGGCGGTGTCGCTGCATGCGCCCGATGACGCCCTGCGCGATCGCCTGGTGCCGATCAACCGCAAATATCCGTTGCGCGGCCTGATGGCGGCCTGTCGACGCTATCTCGAACGCGCGCCCCGCGATTTCGTGACTTTTGAATATGTGATGATCGACGGCGTCAACGATGGCGACGATCATGCCCGCGCCCTGGTGGCGCTCACGCGCGACGTGTCGTGCAAGTTCAACCTGATTCCGTTCAACGCTTTTCCGCATGCCGGGCTGGCTTGTTCGCCGGTCGAACGCATCCGTCGTTTTGCGGGCATCCTGCTCGATTCCGGTATCATTGTGACGACGCGCAGGACGCGCGGCGACGATGTCGCCGCCGCCTGCGGACAACTCGCCGGCCAGGTGCGGGACAGAACCCGGCGCACCCGGATGCGCCCATTACAGACGATGGAGGAGACCTGACCATGACGCGCGAAATGACGGCGCCCCTGCGCTGGATCATCCCCGTGTTCATCCTTGCCGGATGCGCGGCTTCCCCCGGGCCGTCGGGGACATCTCCATACGATGTCGCGCCCAGCTACAGCGGCCCTTATTCCCGCCCCTTGTCCGATGTGCCCCCGGCGGACGGGGCGGAATCGAAAGCGCACGGGTATTTCAGCCTGGGCGCGGGATATTTCAGCACCGGACGCACCCAGATCGCGCTCGATGAAGCCAGGAAAGCGTTGCAGGTGGATTCCGGCCATGCCCCGACCCACCACCTGATGGGGCTGATCTATGTGGAACTCGGGCAGGATGCGCAGGCCGGCGAGGCTTTTCGCCGGGCGCTCAGCGCCGCGCCGGGAGATCCGGATTTCAACAACAGCTATGGTTGGTTCCTGTGCCGGCAGAAGCGCGTCGCCGAGGCGATGTCCCACTTTGCCACGGCGGCGGCCAACCCGTATTATTGCTGCAAGGCGCGTCCCTACACCAACGCCGGCCTGTGTCTGATGCAGAACAAGGATTTCGCTGGCGCGCAGGCGCAGTTCGCCAGGGCGCTGGAAGCCGATCCCGGCAATAGCGAGGCCATGTACCGGCTGGCTGAAACCGCTTACCACCGTGGCGACTATCGCCGCGCCCATGATCTGCTCATCCAGTACCACCAGCGTTTCGATCCCAGCGCGCGCTCGGCATGGCTGGGGGCGCGCGCGGCGCGGCGGCTTGGCGAGCGCCATGCTGAAACGAGTTATACCGAGCAGTTGCGCGGCCGCTTCGGCGACTCCCCCGAAAACGCATTGATGATGCAAGGAAAATACGAGTGAATACCATGGAGACCGATTCCGTCGTCGCGGATGGCAAACCGGACGCCGGGGAAGAAGCCGCGCCCGCGCCGTCGCCTTCACCCGCGCCTGAAACTGTTGCTGTATCCGAGTCCGTGCCCGAGTCCGCATCCGCGTCCGTGCCCGAGTCCGCGTCCGTGCCCGAGTCCGTGCCCGCGCCCGGCGATGTCCTCAGGAAAGCGCGCGAAGCGCGTGGAGAATCCCTGAACGATGTCGTGCAGGCGCTCAAATTATCGTTGCAGCAACTCCAGGCCCTCGAGGACGGAAGGTTCGATGTCTTGCCGGGGCCGACGTTCGTGCGCGGGTTCCTGCGCAATTATGCGCGCCACCTCGGGCTGGACCCCGACCCCTTGCTCGCCGGTCTCGACGGGCGGCTCGACAGGGTCGCCGATCTGGCGATGGTTTCCAACGCAAGCGGCGATATTCCGGTGGCGCTGGCTTCAAGGATCACGCAACAGGGCAGCCGCAGTGCGCTTCCGGCATTGTTGGTCGCGCTGGTCGTGGTATTGGCCTCGGCGGTCGGGGCAGGCTTTTTCCTGGACTGGTTCGCGTTGCCGTTCGGGTCGGAGGAGGGGGGATTGGCGCCTTCCGTGATGACAGGTGGGGAGGGGATGATTGCGGCAGGGCCGGCGGTGCCTGAGTCGCCCCCCGCGCCGGCGACATCGGTGTCGACGAAGGGGAACGTCGTCGCGCTGGCTTTGCCGCCCCCGGTGCTTGCGGGAGGAGGAGAGCCGGCGGGAGAGGCCGAAAGGAGAACGGGGTCGCCGGCGGACGGCGCTCCGCCAGCCGCGGGGAGCGCGCCGGCATCCGCATCGGCTCCCGCCGCCCCCGTCGCGCCGGCGCCGGAGAGATCGACGCTGCGTTTCACTTTCCTGGCCAATGCCTGGGTACAGGTGCGCGAAAGCGCCGGGGGGAGCGGCAAGCTGCTTTTCGTCGGCACTGGCAAGGGAGGCAGTTCCCGCAATGTGCGGGGAGTGCCGCCTTTCTCGCTGATGGTCGCCAAGCCGGAAAAGGTGAAGCTGGAGTACAACGGCAAGCTGATCGATCTGCGGCAACATGTCACCGGGGATGACGGAGTCGCCCGCCTGACCTTGCAATGAAAATGCCGTCTCCCGTTCCGGTGTCGCCGCTCACGCGCCGACGCACACGCCTCGTGCGCGTCGGCCATGTGGCGGTGGGGTCGGCGGCGCCGGTGGTGGTGCAGTCGATGACCAATACCGATACCGCCGATGTCGCCGCGACCGTGGCGCAGGTGGCGGAGTTGGCGCGCGCCGGCTCCGAACTGGTGCGGATCACTGTCAACGACGAGGATGCGGCGCGGGCCGTGCCGCATATCCGCGAACGCCTTGCCGCGCGGGGTATCGAGGTGCCGCTGGTGGGCGATTTCCATTACAACGGCCACGACCTGCTCGGCAAATATCCGGCCTGCGCCGAGGCGCTCGCCAAACTGCGCATCAATCCGGGCAACGTTGGCGCCGGCGCGCGGCGCGACACGCAATTTGCCGACATCATCATGCTCGCCTGCGCGCACGACAGGCCGGTACGCATCGGGGTGAACTGGGGAAGCCTGGATCAGGCGGTGCTTGCCCGGGTGATGGACGAAAACGCTTCCCGCGCCGTGCCATTGCCCGCCGGCGCGATGATGCGCGAGGCGCTGGTGGCCTCGGCGCTGGAGTCGGCGGCGCGGGCGGAGAGCCTGGGCCTTGCCGCCGACCGCATCATCCTTTCGGCCAAGGTGTCGAGCGTGCGGGACTTGATCGCGGTCTACCGCGAACTCGCCCGGCGTTGCGAGTATCCGCTGCACCTGGGGCTGACCGAGGCCGGCATGGGGAGCAAGGGCATCGTCGCTTCGACCGCGGCGCTGGCGGTGTTGCTCGAAGAAGGCATCGGTGACACTATCCGCGTCTCGCTGACGCCCGAGCCGGGCGGCAGCCGCGCGCAGGAGGTCGTGGTGGCGCAGGAAATCCTGCAAACCATGGGGCTGCGGGCTTTCGCGCCGATGGTGACGGCCTGTCCCGGCTGTGGGCGTACCACGAGTACGTTTTTCCAGGAGCTGGCTGCCGCCATCCAGCGCCATGTCCGGGAACGCATGCCGCAGTGGCGCGAGCAGTACGAGGGCGCCGAGAACATGACCCTGGCTGTGATGGGGTGCGTGGTCAATGGCCCGGGCGAGAGCCGCCATGCCAATGTCGGCATTTCGCTGCCCGGCACGGGCGAGAGACCGGCGGCGCCGGTCTTTGTCGATGGCCAAAAAACGGTTACTCTGCGCGGCGACAATATTGCCGCGGAGTTCATCGCCATCGTCGATGATTACGTGGCGAGCCGTTACGCGCGCAAATCCGCGTAACGTCAATCGGAAAGACGGAAAACGATGAGACAAACCTTGCAGGCCGTGCGCGGGATGAACGACATCCTGCCCGACGAGGCTGAAATCTGGGAGAACTTCGAGGATATCGTCCGCGACTGGCTGCGGGGTTACGGTTATCGGCCCATTCGCGTCCCGATCCTGGAGCCGACGCCGCTTTTTCGCCGCGCCATCGGTGAAGTCACCGATATTGTCGAAAAAGAAATGTATTCGTTCGAGGATGCCCTGAATGGCGAGAACCTGACGCTGCGCCCGGAAGGCACGGCGGGTTGCGCGCGCGCGGCGATCCAGCACAAGCTGGTGAACGCCGGGGGGCCGCAGCGCCTGTGTTACCAGGGGCCGATGTTTCGCCACGAGCGTCCGCAAAAGGGGCGCTATCGCCAGTTCCATCAGATCGGCGTCGAAGCCCTGGGCTTTGCCGGGCCGGATATTGATGCCGAACTCATCATCATGGGCAGCCGCCTGTGGGAGCGGCTGGGGCTTGCCGATGTGCGGCTCGAACTCAACACGCTGGGGTCGGCGGAGGAACGCGCCGGGCATCGCGCGGCGCTCATCGCCTATCTCGAAGAGCGCCGGGACGAACTCGACGAGGACGGGCAGCGGCGCCTGCATGCCAATCCGCTGCGCATCCTCGATACCAAGAATCCGGCCATGCAGGATATTGTCGAAGCCGCGCCGAAGCTGATCGACCACCTTGGCGACGAGTCGCGCGCGCATTTCGAGGCGGTGCGGGAAATGTTGCGCGATGCCGGCATCGCCTGTCGCATCAACCATCGCCTCGTGCGCGGTCTCGACTATTACAATCGCACCGTTTTTGAATGGGTGACGGATCGCCTCGGCGCGCAGGGGACGGTCTGCGCCGGGGGCCGTTACGATTCCCTGATGGAACAGCTTGGCGGCAAGGCGACGCCGGCGGCTGGTTTTGCCATGGGGGTGGAACGGCTGCTCGATCTGTGGCGGGAAGGGGGCGAGGCCGAATACGCCATCGCGCGGCCCGTGCCCAACGTTTACGTGGTGCATCAGGGCGACGCCGCGCGGCGGCTTGCTTTTCGCGCTGCCGAAGCCTTGCGCGACGTCGGGCTCGATGTCTTGCTGCATTGCGGCGGCGGGACGTTCAAGTCGCAGATGAAAAAGGCCGATGCCAGCGGCGCCCAGATCGCATTGGTGATCGGCGACGACGAGGCTGCCGCCCTCGAAATCGGTATCAAGCCGCTACGAAGCGGCGACGCCCAGTGGCGGGTGCCGTTCGCCGAACTGGCTGAAGCGGCATTGGATGCGTTGCATGGCGGCGGCGAGGATCACGAACAGCCGCACAAACAGCAGGAGTGAAAGATGGCAGTGTATGACCTCGAAGAGCAGGAGCAGATCGCCCAGATCAGGGCCTGGTGGGAGCGATACGGCAATCTGGTCGTGACCGTGCTGCTGGCCGCGGCGCTCGCTTTCGCCGGTTGGGCGGGGTGGCGTCGATACCATGCCGGCAATGCCGCCGAAGCCGGCGCGCTGTACGCCGAGTTGCAGCTGGTGATCGCCGCCGGCAACGCGCAGCAGGCGCGCGAGATTGCCGCCAGACTGACCGGCAGCTATGGTGGCACGATCCAGGCCCAGCTGGGGGCGCTGTCGTCGGCCGAGGTGCAGTTCCAGAAAAACGACCTCGACGGCGCGCGCGCGCAGCTGGAATGGGCGGCCACCAAGGGCAGCGATGTCGAGCTGCGCGAACTCGCGCGCCTGAGACTGGCGACCGTGCTGTTGCAGCAGGGCGCCGTCGATGAGGCGCTCGCCCGCCTGCAACCTGTTCCGACGGGCGTCTGGCGCGCCCGGTTCGAGGATTTGCGCGGCGATGCGCTCGCGGCCCAGGGCAAGGGCGACGAGGCGCGCGCCGCCTGGCAGGCCGCGCTCGATGCGCTCGATGTCGCCGATACCGATGCCGCGCCCCTGCGCGGTATGATTCGCGCCAAACTTGAATCGCTGGAAGGTTGAACGATGAACCGCTTTTTGTTGCGTTTGCTGTTTCCGGCCGCCTGCCTGGCCTTGTTTGCCGGATGTTCTTCCACGCCAGGCCCGGCCGATCTGGTCGCCTTCACCGCGTCCGCCGACCTGCGCGAAATCTGGCAGACCTCGATCGGCGACGCGGATGACTATGTGTTCCAGCCAGCGGTGGTCGGTGAAAGCGTCTATGCCGCGGCCGCCGATGGCGATGTCGCCCGCATCGAGGGCGGAAAGAAAAAATGGAAGGTCAGCGTCCGTACCCGGCTTTCGGCTGGCGTCGGCGCCGATGACGATCTGGTGGTGGTGGTCAGCGAGGCGGGGCAGGCGATCGCCCTCGATGCCGAGACCGGCATCGAGCGCTGGCGGGCGAACGTCGGCGCCGAGGTGCTGGCCCCTCCCGCCATCGGCGGCGGCGTCGTGGTGTTGCGGGCGTCCGATCACCGCCTGATCGGACTCGAAGCCAAGGATGGCCAGCAACGCTGGCTCCACCAGCGCAATACGCCGCCGCTGGCGCTGCGCAGCAGTGCCAGCGTGCTCATCGTGGATGAAGTCGCGCTCGTCGGTTTTCCCGGTGGCAAGGTGCTCGCGGTGAGCCTGGAAAACGGCGGCGGCCTGTGGGAACTCAGCGTATCCAGGCCGCGTGGCGCGACCGAACTCGAACGGGTGGCCGATGTGGCGGGCACGCCCGTGGTCGGGCGCAACGAGGTCTGCGCGGTGACTTACCAGGGGCGGGCGGCCTGCTTCGATGCCGGCAACGGCAATCAGCTCTGGGGGCGCGATTTCTCCTCGCACGTCGGCATGGATCGGGATACCCGCTTTGCCGTCATCGTCGATGAGCGCGATTCCGTGCAGGCGCTCGATGTCTATAGCGGCGTCACGGTCTGGCGGCAGGACGCGATGCCCCGGCGGCAACTGACCCGGCCCCTGATCGTCGGCGATTACGTGGTGAGCGGCGACGGCGAGGGCTATGTGCATGTGCTCAATCGAGAGGACGGCACTTTCGCCGCGCGCGCGCGCGCGGCCCGGAGCGCGATCGCCGCCGAGCCGCGCCCCTTCGGGGACGGCTTCATCGTGCAGACGATCGACGGCGATGTGACAGCCTATGAAATACGGCATTGAATCCGGCCCCCGCCGCGCTGGAATCTCGTCGTGAAGCCCACGATCGTCCTGGTGGGGCGTCCCAATGTCGGTAAGTCGACCCTGTTCAACCGCCTGACCCGCAGCCGCGATGCCCTGGTTGCCGACCATCCGGGCCTGACGCGCGACCGCCACTACGGCCTTGGCCGCGTGGGCGCGCGCGATTACCTGGTGGTCGATACCGCCGGTTTCGATCCCGTGGCGCGGGACGGCATCATGCACGAGATGGCCCGCCAGGCCGAGCAGGCGATCGCCGAAGCCGACGCGCTGCTTTTCCTCGTCGATGGCCGCGCCGGCCGCACGCCGCATGACGAGCAGATCGCCGCGTACCTGCGCCGCGCCGGCCGTCCCGTCCATCTCGTCGTCAACAAGGCCGAGGGGCTCGACCGGGCGCTGGCTGCCGCCGATTTCCACGCCCTGGGCCTGGGCGATCCGCTGCCCGTCTCCGCCGCGCATGGCGAAGGCGTCTCGCAGCTGGTCGATGTGGTGCTGGCGCCTTTTGCCGCCGGGGATGAAGGCGAGGCGCGCGCGCATCCCGGCAAGGAACCGCGCGTGGCCATCGTCGGGCGCCCCAATGTCGGCAAATCGACCCTCGTCAATGCCTTGTTGGGCGAAGAACGGGTGATAGCCTTCGATCTGCCCGGAACGACCCGCGATGCCATCGAGATTCCGTTCGAGCGCGACGGCCGTACCTACATCCTGATCGACACCGCCGGCCTGCGCCGCCGCGGCAAGGTTTTCGAGTCTGTCGAGAAATTCTCGGTGGTGAAAACCCTGAAGGCAATCGAAGAGGCCAACGTCGTGGTGCTCGTGCTCGATGCGACGCAGGACATTTCCGAGCAGGATGCGCGCATCGCCAGCTTTGTGCTCGAAGCCGGGCGGGCGCTGGTGCTGGCGATCAACAAATGGGACGCGGTCGACCGCTACCGGCGCGAGCGGCTCAAGGAAGACGTGGCGCGCAAGCTGGGCTTTCTGTCGTTCGCCCACACGCACCACATCTCCGCGCTCGATGTCGTCGGGATCGGCGCCCTGCTGAAATCGGTCAACGCCGCTTATGGCGCGGCGATCGCCAGGCTCTCGACGCCGCGCCTCACCCGCGCCCTGCAAACGGCCGTGGCCCGGCAGGCGCCGCCGCGTGCCGGCACCACGCGCCCGAAGTTGCGCTATGCCCACCAGGGCGGCATGAATCCGCCGACGATCGTGATTCACGGTACATCGCTCGACAGTATGCCGGATACCTATATCCGCTATCTTGAGCGCACCTTCATGGAAGCATTCAAATTGCGGGGCACCCCGTTGCGCATTCAATTCCGCACGGCACGCAACCCGTTTGCAGATAAATCTTGATTATCGGTTTTCGCGCTGTACCGGCAAGGCAATTTTATTGCATACTCGCGGGTGGCGGAGACAGGTAATACAATGCTCCGTTTTTGATAACCACCAAAATAATTGAGGTACACAATGAGTAACAACAAGGGCCAGCTTTTACAAGACCCGTTCCTGAACACGTTGCGGCGCGAGCATGTTCCGGTTTCCATCTATCTGGTCAATGGCATCAAGCTGCAAGGACAGATCGAATCCTTCGACCAGTATGTCGTGCTGCTGAAGAATACCGTTACACAGATGGTATACAAGCACGCGATTTCGACCGTCGTGCCGGGGCGCGCCGTCACCATCCAGCAACAGGAAAGCGAGGGGGGTGGCAACTGATTGCCCGCCGAAGTTTTTCCCGGTATCGGCATGTTTGAACGCCCAGGCGGCGGCGAGCGCGCCGTCGTCGTCCAGTTCGATCTTGGGCAGGGGGCGGTCGATGAACGTCTGGCTGAGCTGAAATTGCTGGCTTCGAGTGCCGGCGCCACGGTGGAAGGCGTGGTGCGGGGGCGTCGCGCCGCGCCCGATCCGGCGCTGTTCGCTGGCCGGGGCAAGGTCGAGGAAATCGGCGAGATCTTGCGGGCGCAGGCCGCCGACCTGGTGATTTTCAACCACGCCCTGTCGCCGGCGCAGCAGCGCAACCTCGAAAAAAGCCTCGAATGCCGGGTGGTCGACCGCAGCGCGCTGATCCTGGATATTTTCGCCCAGCGCGCCAAGAGCCACGAAGGCAAGCTGCAAGTGGAACTGGCGCAATTGAGCCACCTTTCCACGCGGCTCGTGCGCGGCTGGACGCACCTCGAACGGCAAAAGGGCGGCATCGGCCTGCGCGGCCCGGGCGAGACCCAGCTCGAAACCGACCGCCGCCTGCTCGGCAACCGGGTCAAACTGCTCAAGGCGAGGCTGGCCCGGCTCGAAAAGCAGCGCAGCACCCGGCGTCGCGCGCGCGCCCGGCGCGACGTGCTTTCGGTGTCGCTGGTCGGCTATACCAACGCCGGCAAATCGACCCTGTTCAACGCGCTCACCAAGGCGGACGTCTATGCCGCCGACCAGCTTTTCGCCACGCTGGACACGACATCGCGGCGCCTGTTCGTCGGTGGCGGCAACGTCGTGATCTCCGATACGGTCGGTTTCATCCGCGACCTGCCGCACGCGCTGGTGGCGGCTTTCCACGCCACGCTCGAAGAGACCGCGCATGCCGACCTGTTGCTGCACGTCGTCGATGCGGCGAGCGAGGATCGTGAGGCCCAGATCGCGGCGGTCAACGCGGTGCTCGGCGAAATCGGCGCCGCCGAAGTGCCGCAGATCCAGGTCTGGAACAAGATCGACCTCACCCACGCCGATGCCGCGATCGCGCGGGACGCTTGTGATAGAATCGAGCGCGTTTTTTTGAGCGCCCGCGCGGGCGACGGACTCGACCTGCTGCGTGCCGCGCTCGAGGTGAGCGTGCAGGCGGCATCGGCGCGGGAAGTCGTGCCGGTGGCCCCGGTGCTCGATGCCGACGGGGCTTTCGCGCCCGACGGCGATCCTGGCGATCCTCTTGTACCCAACCCCGATTCCGGCCCGGCGCGCGTTTGCGGGAGCCACTTTTCCTGGCGATAGATGAATACAGGCATTCTCATGTCACTCAATGACCCGCACTGGGGCAACGGAGACCGCGGCGGCAAGCGCGGCAACGATCAGGGGCCGCCCGATCTCGAAGAAATCTGGCGGGATTTCAACCGGCGCCTGTCCGACATGTTCGGGCGGCGGCGCGGCGGCGGCGGGGGAGGCCTTGGCGGAAGCGGGCCGCGCGGCCCCGGCCTTTCGTTCCAGCGATTCGGCGGCGGCCTGGGCGTCCTGATCCTGCTGGTTTTGACCATCTGGTTGGGGAGCGGCTTCTACATGGTCGATGCGACCGAGCGCGGCGTCGTGCTGCGTCTGGGCCGCTACATCACCACCACCGATCCCGGCCTGCACTGGCGTTTGCCCTGGCCGCTGGAGTCGCACGAGATCGTCGATTACACGAGCGTGCGCACGGTGCCGATCGGTCGCAGCAGCGACGACAAGAACGATGGCGCGCTCATGCTCACCGACGACCTGAACATCGTGAGCGTCAAGTTCGAAGTGCAATACGACGTCAGCAATGCCGAGAAATTCGTCTTCCAGAATCGCCAGCCCGACGAGGAATTCGTGCGCCAGATCGCGGAGACGGCGATGCGCGAGATCGTGGGCAAGAGCAAGATGGACTTCGTGCTCTACGAAGGACGGGCGCAGATCGCCGCCCAGGCGCAGACGCTGGTCCAGGAAATCCTGGATCGTTACGACGCCGGTATTCACGTGAAACTCGTCAACATGAACAACGTGCAACCGCCCACGCAGGTGCAGGCCGCGTTCGACGACGCGACCCGGGCATCGCAAGACTGGGAGCGCATGAAAAACGAAGGCGAGGCTTACGCCAATGACAAGATTCCGAAAGCGCAGGGCGAGGCATCCCGCCTGCGCCTCGACGCCGAAGCCTACCGCGCCCGCGTGGTGGCCGCCGCCGAGGGCGAGAGCGCGCGCTTCAAGCAGGTGCTCGCGGAGTTCAAGCGCGCGCCGCAGGTGACACGCGAGCGCATGTACATCGACGCCGTGCAGCAAGTGTTTTCCAGGGCCAGCAAGGTGATGATCGACAACAAGGGCGGCAGCACCATGGTTTACCTGCCGCTGGACAAGATCGTGCGCCAGTATTCGGGCGATGCGTCCGCCGCCGCGCCTGCCGTGCAGGCGGCCCCCGCGATCCTGCCGCTGCTGGAGTCGCCCAATCAGCGCAACCGTGCGCTGTCGCGCGACCGTGACCAGGGAGAACGCTGATGCGCGACAAACTCACTTTCTTGTTCGGCGCGCTCATCCTGGCGCTGCTGGTCGCCTCGACGTCGATTTTCGTGGTCGACCAACGCTATTTCGCCATCGTTTTCCAGTTTGGAGAGGTCAAGGAAATCATCATGGAGCCGGGGCTGAAGTTCAAATGGCCGCTGATCCAGAACGTGCGCCATTTCGACAATCGCCGTCGGACCATGGACAAGTCCGCCTCGGAATCCTTCCTGACCTCGGAGAAGCAGAACGTCATCGTCGATTATTTCGTCAAATGGCGGATCAAGGATCCGGTGGCCTATTATCAAACGGTGGAAGGCAACGAGGCGAAGGCCGATGACCGCCTCGGCACCGCGATCAACGCCGGCTTGCGCGAGGAGTTTGGAAAACGCACCGTTCATGACGTGATTTCCGGCGAACGCGACGCCATCATGCGGCAGATGAACGAGCGCGCCAACAAGGACGCGGCCTCCTTCGGCGTCGAGATCGTCGACGTGCGGCTGAAACGGGTCGAATATCCGAACGAAGTCTCCGAAAACGTCTACAGGCGCATGATGGCCGAGCGGACGCGCGTCGCCAACGAACGCCGCGCCAAAGGTACCGCCGATGCCGAGAAAATCAGGGCCGACGCCGACCGCCAGCGCGAGGTGATCGTCGCGGACGCCAAGGCCGAAGCGTTCACGACCATGGGCGAGGGCGATGCCAGGGCCGCCGCGATCTACGCCGAAGCCTACGGGCAAGACCCGGAGTTCTACTCTTTCTACCGCAGTCTGGAAGCCTACCGCGCAAGTTTCGCCAGCAAGGATGACGTCATCGTCGTCGCGCCGGACGCGGATTTCTTCAAGTACCTGAAAGCTCCCCAGGGCAAGCGTTGACGGACGATACGGGTTCCCCATGGGCGCCACTCTGCTCACCGCCATTGCCCTGATGCTGGTTCTCGAAGGGTGCGTTCCCCTTTTTGCCCCCGCCCTGTGGCGGGAGGTCTTTCTTTTTCTCACCAGCCTGAAAAACGGCCAGATTCGTTACGCCGGGCTCTCGTCCGTGCTCGCGGGCGTCGTCTTGCTGGTGTTACTGGTTGTCTGGAACTGATCGACGATGCGCTGGGTCCTGCCCGATTACATCCAGGATATCTTGCCGGACGAGGCCACCCGGCTCGAATCCCTGCGTCGCCGTCTGCTCGATGAATTTCGCGGGCGCGGTTACCAACTGGTGATCCCGCCGCTCATCGAACACCTCGATGCCCTCACCATTGGCGTCGGGCAAGATCTGCGGCTGCGCACCTACCAACTGGTCGACCAGATCTCCGGCCGCACGCTGGGCGTGCGGGCCGACATGACGCCGCAGGTGACACGCATCGATTCGCACCTGCTCAACCGCGAGGGCGTCTCGCGGCTTTGCTACTGCGGCAGCGTGCTGCACACGAGGCCATCGTCATCCGCCGCGACGCGGGAACCCCTGCAACTGGGCGCTGAACTGTACGGCCATGCCGGCATCGAAGCCGATCTCGAAATACTGCGGCTGCTCGATGGCGTCATGCGCCTGGCGGGCGTGCCGGCGACGCGCATCGATATGGGCCACGTCGGGCTTTTCCATGCGCTGGCTGACCGGGCCGCGCTGGGCAACGCGGCGCGCGAAGAGGCTTTCGGACTTTTGCAGGGCAAGGACGTTCCCGGGCTGCGCGAATTGCTGGCTCAAGCCGATCCTCCGGCGCGGGAAGCCCTCCTTGCCTTGCCCGGACTGTACGGCGGCGTGGAGACGCTCGACGCCGCCGCGAGCCGCCTGCCGCGGATTCCCGAAGTGGTCGCGGCGCTGGCTGACCTGCGCCGCCTGGCTGGCGAACTCGCCGATCTGCCGCTCGGGTTCGATCTGGCTGACCTGCGCGGCTATCACTACCACAGCGGCCTGGTATTCGCCGCCTATGGCGGCGGCGCGCCCGTGGCGCTGGCGCTGGGCGGGCGCTACGACCGCGTGGCCGAAGCCTTCGGGCGCGCCCGTCCGGCGATCGGCTTCAGTCTCGACCTGCGGGAACTCGCGCGATGCCTGCCCATGGCGGAACGGGCCGGAGCGATTCTGGCGCCGGCGGCAAAAGAGCCGGCGCTGGCGGACGAGATCGCGCGGCTGCGGGGCAGGGGAGAAATCGTCGTGGACGCGCTGCCCGGACACGATGGCACATGGGAAGATGCCGGCTGCGACCGGCGGATGGTGAAGCGCGAGGGCCGTTGGACGGTCGTCGCGCTCCATGAAAAGGAATGAGCATGGCAAAGAACGTAGTGGTCGTCGGCACACAATGGGGCGACGAAGGCAAAGGCAAGATCGTCGACTGGCTGACCGATCACGCCCAGGGCGTGGTGCGCTTCCAGGGCGGGCACAACGCCGGCCACACCCTGGTGGTCGGCAAGGACGAATACAAGCTCAACCTCGTGCCTTCGGGCATCGTGCACGAGGGCGTGGCCTGTTTCATCGGCAATGGCGTGGTGCTGGACATCCATCATCTGCTGAAGGAAATCCGGGAACTCGAAGCGGGCGGCATCGAGGTGCGCGGCCGCCTGAAAGTGAGCCCCGGTTGTCCGCTGATCCTCGGCTATCACAGCGCGCTCGATCGCGCGCGCGAGGCCGCCAAATCCGCCGACGACAGGATCGGCACCACGGGCAAGGGCATCGGCCCGACCTACGAAGACAAGGTTGCCCGGCGCGCCCTGCGGGTCTACGACCTCCTCGACCGCGACCGTTTCGCCGCCAAACTCCGCGCCAACCTCGATTACCACAACTTCGTGCTCACGCAATACCTGAAGGCGCCGGCGGTCGATTTCCAGGCCGTTTTCGAGCAGGCCATGGCCGACGGCGAGGAACTGCGCCCGATGGTGACAGACGTTTCGGCCGCGCTCCATGCGCTCAATAAAACCGGCGGCTCGCTGTTGTTCGAGGGCGCGCAGGGCACGCTGCTCGACATCGACCATGGCACCTACCCCTTCGTGACTTCGAGCAACTGCGCCGCGGGACAGGCCGCCGCGGGTTCCGGCGTGGGGCCGGGGAGCCTGCACTACGTGCTTGGCATCACCAAGGCATATTGCACCCGCGTCGGGGGCGGGCCTTTCCCGACCGAACTCGACATCGAAACCGCTGGCGCGCCCGGCGAGCAGATGTCTTCGCGCGGGCGCGAGATCGGCACCGTGACCCGGCGCAAGCGCCGCTGCGGCTGGCTCGATCTGGCTGCGCTCAAGCGTTCGATCATCATCAATGGCGTCTCCGGCCTTTGCATCACCAAACTCGACGTGCTCGACGGCCTTGCCGAACTCAAACTGTGCACCGGCTACCTGCTCGGCGGCGGGCGGGTCGATCTTCTCCCGCTGGGCGCGGAGGAAGTCGAACGTTGCGAGCCGATTTACGAAACGCTGCCTGGCTGGCGCGGCTCGACCGTGGGCGCGAAGGACTGGAGCGCCCTGCCGCCGGAAGCGCGCGCCTACCTGCATCGGATCGAAGAAATCTGCGAAGCGCCGATCGACGTGAT
>JAIRNL010000026.1 GCA_031258035.1 Azoarcus sp.
GCCTTGCCGTAGGATTTGTCGATCATCCGCGGATCGCAGATACACAGCACGCCGCGGTCGCGCTCGCTCCTGAGCAGCCGCCCCGCCCCCTGCTTCATGCTGATGACCGCGCGCGGCAACTGGTGATGCAGGAAAGGACTCAGCCCCTGCTTCTCCATGTGTTCGACGCGGGCGGCAAGCACCGGGTCGTCGGGCGACGCGAACGGCAGCTTGTCGATGATCACCAGCGAGAGCGCATCGCCCGGCACGTCCACGCCTTCCCAGAAGCTCTGGCTCGCCACGAGCACGGCGTTGCCGAGTTGGCGAAAGCGTTCGAGCAACTGGCTGCGCGACCCTTCCCCTTGCAACAGCAGGGGCAGCTTTTCTTCGTCCTGGGCCAGATCCGCCGCGAGCAGTTCGTGGATGCGCCGCATCGCTTTCAGCGAGGTGCACAGGACGAAGGTCCGCCCGCGCGCGGCCCGGATCAGCGGCAAGGCAAGTCTTGCCACGGCTTCGGCATAAGAGGGGGCGTTGGGGTTGGGCATTCCGGTGGGCGCGTAAAGCAGCGCCTGTTCGCCGTAGTCGAAAGGGCTGCCCCAGACGCCGGTCAGCGGCGGCGGCTCAAGGCCCGACAGGCCGAGTTCCCGGCAGTAATGCCCGAGATCGGTGCCGATGGCCAGGGTCGCCGAGGTGAAGATCCAGGCGCGCGGATGGCCGCCAAGCTGGCGCTGGAACACGTCGGCCACGTCGAGCGGGGTGGCGTTGAGGACGAGCGCCTGCGCAAAGACTTCGACCCAGCGGATCATCCCCTGCCCGTCCGGCTTGAGCCAACCGGCGAGCCGCGCGCCCAGATCCTTTGCGCGGCGCAGGCAGCTGGCCAGCCCCTCGGAACGTTCGGCCTGCGTTTCGAGGATTTCGGCGAAGTGAGCCAGCCCCTCGGCAAGCGCGGCGAGCCGTCCGTCGAAATCCCCCCGCCGCATGGCCTGCGCCGCCGAGAGACGCGCCGGCTCGGGGCCGAAAACCAGGCGCAGATCCTTCGAGGCTTTTTCCAGCGCGCGCGTCTCGTCGATCAGCGCCACGCAATCGCGCGCCGCCGCCACGGTCTCCGAGCGGGCGTCGCGCGCCAGTTCCAGGAATTGCGACGTGGAGACGTTGTCGCCGAAAAACAGGCTCGCCGTCTCCGGCAGCTGGTGCGCCTCATCGAACACCACTGTATTGCAGCTCGGCAGGAGTTCCCCCGCCCCTTCGTCCTTCAGCATCACATCGGCAAAGAAGAGATGGTGGTTTACCACCACCGCGTCGGCGTCCAGCGCCGCGCGCCGCGCCCGCATCACGAAACAGCCCTTGATTTCGGGGCAATCCTGCCCCAGGCAGTTGTCGCGGGTCGATGTCGCCGCCGCCCAGGCGCCGGAATCCTCGCGCACTTCGGTGCATTCGGCCTTGTCGCCGCTTTGCGTCATGCGCGCGAAACGGGCGATCGCGCGCATGTCCGCCGCATCCCGGGCGGTGAGAAAGCGGCCCTCGCGGCGATTGCGTTCGAGGTGGTAGGGGCAGACGTAGTTGGCCCGCCCCTTGAGGAGCGCGATCGACAGCGGCGCTTTCAGCGCCGCGCGCACCGTCGGCAGGTCGCGGTTGAAGAGCTGGTCCTGCAAGGTCTTGGTACCCGTCGAAATGATCACCTTGCCGCCCGAGAGCAGCGCGGGCACGAGATAGGCAAAGGTTTTCCCCGTGCCCGTGCCCGCTTCGGCCACCAGCACGCGATGCGCGGCAATCGCTTCCGCGATGCGCCGCGCCATTTCCACTTGTTGGGCGCGGGCGCGAAACCCCGGCACCGCCTCGGCGAGCGGGCCGTCGGGCGAGAAGAAATGGGCAAGCCGTTCGGCGTTCTCCGTCATCGTTTTGCGTGCCGCGCGACGAAATCCGCGATGGCGTCGATCACTTCGTCGCCGCGCGTGAGAAACGGAAAGTGCCCGCAGCCGTCGAGCGCCAGCAGTTCCGCCTGCGGCGCATGGCGCCCGATGGCCTCGATCTGGTCGAGCGTGGCGTATTCGTCCCGCACGCCCTGGATAGCCAGCACGGGGCAAACGATGCGCTCGAGCAGGCTTTCGATGCGCCACCCTCGCCGGCGCGGATTGCGCCAGGCGTCGCACCAGCCGTAGAAAGCGCCATCCACATCTCGGTGGTATTTAGCCAGGCGTTCGCGGAGATCGCCGCTTTCATAGGCGGCGCGGGCGCGGTCGATGCCGCGCAGGCAGACGTCCTCGACGCAGTAATGCGGCGCGATGACGACGATGCCGGCATGGCGTCCTGGATCGCGCCCGGCCGCGATCAGGGCGATGCTGCCGCCGTCGCTGTGCCCGAGCAGGTACGGCCTTTCGATGCCGAATGTCCGCAACAGCGCCGGCAGCGCCGTGAGCGCCTCGCGTTCGAGGTAATCGCCGGGGAAAGGCTCGCCGTGCGGCCTTGGGGTGGAAGCGCCATAGGCGAAGCGGGAATAGACGAGACCGCGCCATTGCAGTCGTTCGCACAGGGCCGCCGGAAAACCGCGCCACAGGTCGATGCAGCCCAGCCCCTCGTGCAAGAAAACCATCACCGGCGCATCGGGCGCGGCGCGCGCGGGGCCCACCCAGGCGTATTCGAGCCGCAAGGGCCGGGAATAGCCTTCCAGCGGTGGCAACGTCACGAAATCGCTCATCCCGCCGCCTCCACCGCGCTGTCGCACCGATGCGGCATAGCCAGATAATCGTGGCCGCGCATCTCCACCAGACGGCTCGCGGCCCGCGCGAACTCGTTGGCGTGCGCGCCCTCGGTATAGAGCGCGTGCGCGTCGGCGGCCGCGCTGGCGATGAATTTGACGCGAAAATCGTAGAGCACGTCGATGAGCCAGGTGAGCCGCCGCGCCTCCGACGCCTCGCTCGCGCGCATGACCGGTATGCCCGACAGCAACAGGGTGTGGTGGGCGCGGGCGATTTCCAGATAGTCGTTCTGCGAGCGCGCCGTGCGGCAAAGCGCCTCGAAATCGAACCACACCACGCCTCCGGCGCAGCCGCGCACGGGGATGCGCCGCTCCAGCACCGCGATTTCCCCGCCTTGCGGCGCAACGCCCGCGAGGCGCGAAAAATCCTCGCCCAGGCGCGCTTCCGCCGCCGCGTCGGCGGGGACGAGCCAGGAGGCGATCCGAGCCAGCGCCCGCAGGCGATAATCGGTGCCGTCGTCGACTTCGCGCACGTCGAACCGCGCCTTGAGAAGCGCGATCGTGGGCAGGAAGTTGATCCGCATCAGCCCGTCCGGATAAAGCCCCTCGGGCGGGTAATTGGAAGTCATCACGAAGATCACCCCGCGCGCGAAAAGCGCCTCCAGCAGGCGGCCCAGAATCATCGCGTCGGCGATGTCGGAGACGTGGAATTCGTCGAAGCAGAGCAGGCGGGTCTGGGACGCAATGCGATCGGCCACTTTCTGCAACGGATCGGGCCCGTGGTTGAAGCGGCGCAGATCGTTCTGCACCTCCTGCATGAAGGCGTGGAAATGCACGCGGCGCTTGCGCCGATAGGGCAGCGAATCGAAAAAGCAGTCCATCAGGAAGCTCTTGCCGCGCCCGACGCCCCCCCAGAGATAAACACTTTGCGGCTCGCGCGGGTGGATGAGCATCTTGCGCAACCGGGTGCGGCGCGCGGCCTTGAAAGCGAGCAGTTCGGCATACAGCTTTTGCAGGCGGAGGGCCGCCGCGTACTGTGCCGGGTCGGCCGTGTAGGCGTGAGAGCGGAGCCGGGATTCATAGGCTTCGAGCACGCCGCGTTCGGGTGCGCCAAGTATCTTGTGCGGTGCCATGGAAAACAAGGGAAACGTGGCCGGCTCTAGGCGCGATGCCCCGCGCCGGGCGCGGTCTTGTGCGCCTGTTCAGCCAGGGCGTCGGTATCGACGCGGAAGAAAATGGAATCGCCGACGGCGGTGATCTCGCCATTGGCCCGAATCTCGCAGATCACCCGCGTCTTTCGTCCGACATCGCCTTCCACCCAGGCGGACAGTTCGAGCGGCACGCCCATCGGCGTGGGTTTCAGGTAGCGCAGGCCCAGTTGCCCGGTCACGCAGCCGACCCTGGGCAGGCTGCCCGGAGCGCGTCCCTCGGCGCGATAGTGGTACGCCATCGCCGTCCAGTTGGAATGACAATCCACCAGCATCGCCAGGAAGCCGCCATAGACCAGTCCGGGCCAGCTCGTGTATTTCCGCTCCGGCAACACCGTGGCGAGGACGTGCCTGCCATCCCCGGCCCAACGGCTCTTGATGTGGATACCGTGCGGATTGGCCGGGCCGCAGCCGTAACAGATGCCATCCGGCAGGCACGCATCCTGCAATGCGTCTTCCATGCTGTCTCCTCCTTTTTTGGGGTTGGCGCCGCCATGAACGGACGATTGCCGCCCCGGCGGGCCGCGCCCAGTTTATAACGGCCGCGCCGCCGGCGCACGGACGCGAGACGCCGCGGTGATTCATGGGAAAACGCTCCCGTGGATACCGTCTATTCCGTCAAGCGGTTTGGAGAGAAATCGGCTCGACAGGGGCGGATGGCGATCCCGAAATGGCGCAAGCCCCCGCAACGTTGCGCGAGCCCCAACCGAACAGCGAACACGGCAACTTTCCCTGATCCCGGCCTTGCCCCTGGCATGGAACGCGGGCATGAAGCGCTTCCGGAAAACGCCTCGAGAACGGCAGCCAGATGGCGCCACCGCGCCAAGACTTCCGGCCCCGGGCGTCATCAAAGGCGGAATACGCCGCCGGGGGCGCCGCCCGCCGCTTCCAGGCGGCTGACGGTTGAGGCGAGATCGAGCCGGGTTTCGGCGCGCAGGGTCGCGGCGCGCGCGCGCAGTTCCGGGATCGGGCGCGACAGCGGCGCGCCCGCCGCGGCGAAGACGATGACGTTGCCGTTGTCGCA
>JAIRNL010000126.1 GCA_031258035.1 Azoarcus sp.
CGGCGCGACCATGGTGTTCAAGGACGTCCCGTTTTTCTGGCTGCCGTGGGCGGAGTTCCCCCTCGTCGGCCAGCGCCATTCGGGGCTGCTGCCGCCGACGATGGATACTTCGACCAAGACCGGCTTCGGCATCACGATTCCCTATTACTGGAACATCGCGCCCAATTACGACATGACCATCGCGCCGCGCTACATGAGCCGGCGCGGCCTGCAATTGGGAACCGAAGCGCGGTATCTGGGCGCGAGCTACAAGGGAACCGCGCGGATCGAATACCTGGCGCACGACGCCGCAAGCGGAAGGGAACGCTCATTGGGTTCCCTGCAACACCAGCAATGGCTGACGCCGACCCTGTACGGGTCGTTCGACTTCAACGCGGTTTCGGACGACGAATACTTCGAGGATTTGAGCACGCGGGTATCCATGGCATCCAAGGTCAACCTGCTGCGCGAAGGGCGGCTGATGTATGTCGGCGGCGGCTGGTGGAATGTTTCGGCGCTGGCCCAGAGCTACCAGACGCTTTCTCCCGACCCGGAAAACCCGGTGGCGACGCCCTATCGGCGGCTGCCCCAGATCACGCTCAACGCCACGCGCCCTGGCGAATTCAGCGACATTGTCGGGACGTCCGGACTCGATTTCGTCTGGCAAAGCGAATTCACGCGCTTCATCCACCCGCGGGAGGATCACGTCGACAGCTCGCGCCTGATCGCCTACCCGCAAATATCGCTGCCCTTGCAGTGGGCCGGTTTCTACATGACCCCCAAGATCGGCCTGCACTACACCCGCTACGACATCGACCGGGATCGGCAGCTGGCGGGGATGCGCGATTCGATCACCCGTTCGGCGACGGTTTTCTCGCTCGATTCGGGGATCACCTTCGAGCGCGAAACCAGGCTGTTCGGCGGGGACTACGTGCAGACGCTGGAGCCGAGGCTGTATTACCTCAACGTTCCCTACCGCCGTCAGGACGACATTCCGCTGTTCGATACCAGCCGTTACGATTTCGGCTTCGCGCAGATTTTCAGTGAAAACCTCTATACCGGCGGCGACCGCCTCGCCGATGCCAACCAGATCACCGCAGCCGTAACCTCGCGTCTGATCGACCCGGCCACCGGCGTCGAGCGGCTGCGGGTACTGCTCGGGCAGCGTTACTATTTCACGGATCAGCACGTCACGCTCAACCACTTCGACGAGCAGGGCAATCCGGTGACGGTCGAAACCGCGCGCACCAGTCGGCGCGCCGACGTGCTCGCCGGCCTTTCCACGCGAATCGGCAGGCACGCTTCGCTCGAATCGCTGTGGCAATACAATCCGCGCGACTACGAGACCGAGCGTTATTCCGTGACCTTGCGGTACAACCCTGGCCATACCCGCGCCCTGAACCTCGGTTACCGCTACGTGAATGAGATCCTGCGCGACGTGGATATTTCCGGGCAATGGCCGCTGTGGGGAAAGTGGTATGGCGTGGCCCGGCTCACCCACTCGCTCAAGGACGATCGTCTGACCGAGGCCATCGCCGGGCTTGAATACAATGGCGGCTGCTGGGTGCTGCGCATGGGCGGCCACCGTTATGCGACGCGGGAGGGCGAATTCAACAAGACCTACTTCCTGCAACTCGAACTCAGCGATTTCACCAGCATCGGTCCGGGTGGAAACGTGGTCAATCTCATCAGGCGCAGCGTGCCGGGTTATGGCAAGATCAACGAACCCGGTTCCGCGGGCGCGTTTGGAGATTGACGACGGCGCCATGTTCGCGGCACGATATCCCAACCAATTTTCCTGATGCCCATGAACCGATTCCCTGTCCGGATACTTGCCAGTATCGCCCTCGCTTATATCGCACTGACGCATCCGGCGCCGGCTGCTGAAGTCGATCGCATCGTCGCCATCGTCAACAGCGAGGCCGTCACCTCGTCGCAGCTGCGCGAGCGCGTGGCCCGCGCCCGCGACAATCTGAAGAAGCAGGCGGTGGATCTGCCGCCCGAGGAAGTGCTCGAACGTCAGGTGCTCGAACAACTGATCGTGGAACGGGCGCAACTGCAACGGGCGCGCGAGGCCGCCATCCATGTCGACGATGCCATGCTCGGGCGGGCGATCGGCATCATCGCCGGCAACAATCGCTTCACTGTCGAGCAATTGCGCGCCACCGTCGAGCGCGACGGCATCGCCTGGGACAAGTTTCGTGACGACGTGCGCACTGAACTCATGCTCAACCGCCTGCGCGAAAGCGAAGTAGACAATCATGTGACCGTGAGCGCCGCTGAAATCGACAACTTCCTCAAGAATCACCCCGATGCCCTTTCGGGCGTCGAATACCGCGTCGCCCACATCCTGTTGCGCATTCCGGAAAACGCCGGCGCGGCGCAGCTGGACGCCTTGCGCGCGCGCGCCGAGAAAGTGCTGGAGCGCCTGGGCAGGAACGAGGATTTCGCCAAGGTCGCCGCCGACAGTTCGGAAGCGCCCGACAGCATCCAGGGCGGCGAAATCGGCTGGCGCAGCGGCGAACGCCTGCCGGGGCTCTACGCCGATGCGGTAAGCCGGCTCGCTCCCGGCGAAGTGTCGCCGCCGATGCGCAGCGCCGCCGGGCTGCACATCGTCAAACTGCTGGAAAAACGCGATGGTGGCGGGCCTGGCGCGCAATCCGTCGAGCAGACCCATGCCCGCCACATCCTGCTCAAAACGTCTGAAATTCTGGCTGATGCCGATGCCAGGGCGAGGCTCGACGCCCTGCGCGAGCGCATCGTCCATGGCGCCGACTTCGCCGAACTGGCCAAAACCATCTCGACCGATATGTCCGCGGTGCATGGCGGCGATCTCGGCTGGCTGAGCCCGGGCGACACCGTGCCCGAATTTGAAAAATCAATGAACGCCCTGGCGCCAGGGGAAATCAGCGCGCCCGTGCGTTCGCCTTTCGGCTGGCACCTCATCCAGGTGCTCGAACGCAGGCAGCAGGATATGAGCGAAGAGCGTCGCCGCAATGCCGCGCGCGCGATCCTGCGCCAGCGCAAGAGCGACGAAGCCTACGAGGACTGGTTGCGCCAACTGCGCGACGGTACCTACGTCGAATACAGGTTGGAATCGGAATGAACGACACCAAAAAGTCTAGCCAGCCAGTGCTGGCTGTGACGAGTGGGGAACCCGCGGGCGTTGGGCCCGAATTGTGCGTCCGGCTGGCTGAGCGCCGATTCCCGGCGCATCTGGTCGTGGTCGGCGACGCCGAACTGATCGAGGAGCGCCTGGGGCGTGCCGGTCACGGGCTGGTCGTGCGGCCATGGAAGCCGGGCATGTCGCCCGAGGCGGGAGTGTTCGACGTTTTCCATTGCCCGCTCGCCTGTCCGGCGCTGGCTGGCGTGCCCGACCCGAGAAACGCGACCTATGTGCTCAACGTTCTCGATCGCGCCGTGAAAGGCTGCGTCCAGGGCGATTTCGACGGCATGGTCACGGCGCCGGTGCACAAAGGCGTGATCTGCGATGCCGGCGTGCCCTTTTCCGGCCATACCGAATACCTCGCCGCCAAGACCGGCACGCCGCGGGTCGTGATGATGCTGGTGGGCGGCGGCATGCGCGTGGCGCTGGCGACCACCCACCTGCCGCTTGCCGAAGTGGCGCATGCCCTGACCCGGGAACGGCTCACGCGCACGCTCGAAATTCTCCACCACGACCTCGCAGCCAGCTTCGGCCTTGCCGGGCCGCACATCCTGGTGGCCGGTTTCAACCCCCATGCCGGCGAGGGCGGTCATCTCGGGCGCGAGGAAATCGACATCATCGTTCCAGTGCTCGAACAGCTGCGCGCCAAAGGCATGCGTCTCACGGGGCCGCTGCCGGCCGATACCCTGTTCGCGCCGCACCGCCTGCGGGACGCCGATGCGGTGCTGGCGATGTACCACGACCAGGGCCTGCCGGTGCTCAAGCACGCGAGCTTCGGCTCCGGCGTCAATGTCACCCTGGGACTGCCCATCGTCCGCACGTCGGTCGACCATGGCACCGCGCTCGAACTGGCTGGCAGCGGCAAGGCCGATTCCGGCAGCCTGTTCGCGGCAGTCGGGCTGGCTATCGAAATGGTCAATGCCCGGCGCCGGCGCGCATGAATGAAAAAAGGCGCGCGGGCGGCCATGTCGCCCGACGCCGTTTTGGCCAGAATTTTCTTGCCGACGCCCATATCGTCGCCCATATCGTCGCGGCGATACGCCCACGGGCGGGCGAGACCATGGTTGAAATCGGCCCCGGTCTCGGCGCGCTCACCGTCCCGTTGCTCGAACGCCTCGGCCGCCTGCACGTGGTCGAAATCGACCGCGATCTCATCGCCCGCCTGCGCGAGCGTCATGGTTCCGCCCGACTGACGATCCACGAAGGCGACGCCCTCGAATTCGATTTCGGTGCCCTGGCTTCGGAAGGCGCGCCGCTGCGCGTGGTCGGCAATCTGCCCTACAACATCTCGACGCCGCTCCTTTTTCACCTCGCGGGGTTCGCCGCCCATCTCCGCGATCTGACTTTCATGCTGCAAAAAGAAGTGGTGATGCGTATGGTGGCAGCGCCCGGCACGCCCGAATACGGGCGGCTGTCGGTGATGCTGCAATATCGCTTTCGCATGGAGCGGCTCTTCGATGTGCCGCCCGGCGCGTTTCGTCCTGCCCCCAGGGTAACGTCCAGCGTCGTGCGCATGGTGCCGCTGTCGGCGGCGGCATGTGGTGCCGGGGACGAGGCGTTGCTCGGCCGTATCGTCGCTGCCGCCTTCAGCCAGCGCCGCAAGACCTTGCGCAATACCTTGCGGGATTTCCTCGCCGAAGCCGACTTTGCCGCGCTCGGCCTCGATCCGGGCCTGCGCGCCGAACGCCTGTCCGTCGCGGACTTCGTGGCGATTGCCAATCACTGCGGTCAGCGTTCCGGCGGCGCCCGGACGTCCAGTTCGAGCACCACCGGGGCGTGATCCGAGGGACGTTCCAGTCCGCGCGGTGTTTTATCTACCGTGCAGGCGCGGCAGGCGGACTGCAATGGCCGCGACACCAGGATGTGGTCGATGCGCAGGCCGAAATTGCGCCGGAAAGCGCCCATCCGGTAATCCCACCATGAATAGACAGCCTCGGCATGTCCGAACAGGCGAAAAGCGTCGACGAGCCCAAGGGCGAGGAGCGCCTGGAAAGCGGCACGCTCGGGCGGCGAGACGAGGATGTCGCTTTTCCAATCGGGATGGGCGTCCGCGGGCGTGGGGGCGATGTTGAAATCGCCGACGAGCGCCAGGTGGGGATGCCTGGGCAAGACCTCGGCGCCGAGCCAGCGGGTCAGGGCGTCGAGCCAGGCAAGTTTGTAGGCGAATTTGTCCGAGCCGGGTTCCTGGCCGTTGGGGAAATAGCCGCACACGATCCGCAAGCCGCCGACGGTCGCGGCGATGAGGCGTCGCTGCTCGTCCGCGAAACCGGGGATGCCGCGCGTCACGTCGTCCGGTGGCGTCGTGCCGAGGATAGCGACGCCGTTATAGGTTTTTTGCCCGGCAAAGACCGCATGATAGCCGGCCGCCCGGATTTCGGCCTCCGGAAATGCCTTGTCTTCCAGCTTGAGCTCTTGCAGGCAGAGCGCGTCGGGGCGATTGGCGGCAAGCCAGTCGAGAACCTG